>PLYG01000399.1 GCA_003153335.1 Betaproteobacteria bacterium
GCGGGAACTGTGACCCCCAGCGTCCCGACAATCGCCACGACCGCGATGCCCGCTACGATTTCCAGGCCCGTATTTCGTGTAACCAGGCGCAGCGCTGAATCATCGCCACGTTCTACCCGCGGTGTCAGGTACCTGCGATTGATGGCAGCCAGGGCCACCATCATCGCGAACAGCACGACTTTTGCGAGCAGCAACCGACCGTACAGCGTACCCAGCAATGCCGGCACGTCGGCGACCAGGTACCACGCGTTGAGAAGACCGGAACAGAGCAGCGCGCCAACGCTCGCCATGCCGAGAATCGAAAATCTCCGCGCCGCGTGGCCGGCAACGCTGATCGAGCTGTCCGACGATGCGCGCAATGCGCTCGCGAAAAGAACGGCGAGCCCCGGCAGCGCGCCGAGCCACGCGCCGGCAGCGAGCAGGTGCACGACATCAGCGACCAACCGGAGGGTGCGTTCGGCGCCTTGCCCATCGGCCGCGTGTCCGACTAGCGCCAGCGATGCCAGATAGCCACCGGCGAGCGCAAGGCGCGCGCTTTCCAACGACCGTCGCTCGCGCACCGCCGCGGCGTGCGCGACCATCAGAGCGCCTAGGGCAGCGGCCAGAACCAAGCGCCACATCCACACGCTGCCGAACCCCGTTCCGGTCAGAACCAGCCACAGCGCACCGCCAGTCGTCGCCTCCGCGATCGACTGTCCACTCATCAACGCGGCTTCGAGGAGTAGCCAGGCGGCCCCCGACAGGAGACTCACCCCCAACCCGCACCACCCGGCCGCCCGCAGGAATCCGGCGACGCGTTCGTCCACGGCCGCTGCGGCCGGCCGCGAGGCTCGCGTCGCTGGACCGACGACGGCAAGCGCGAGTACCAGGCCGCCGAAGATCAGGAGCGCCGCGCCGAAGTGAAGGGCGCGCGAACAGACGAGGAGCGAGTTCATATCGGTCCGGGCAACAGCCGTGCCGCAGGTCAGCGCCGAGCCGCGGTCTACGGCGCGACCACGAAGGTGAAGTCGCCTTCGGTGACGTGCGTGTCCGTGGAGAGCACGCGCCATTCGACGCGATAGCGGCCCGGCACAAGCTGGGGGACGGATACCAGTAACAGCGTGGCGTCGCGTGGGTCGAGCTTCGCATCATCCTTATCTTGCCGCCGGTTCTCCCGGTCGAACACCCTGACTGTACTGAATGCCGGCTCGAGCGTCTGGGTGAACCACAGCGCCAGGCGCGGCGGCGACCCGTGAACCGTGCTGCCGACCGCAGGGGTGGCATGATCGAGGAACGCATGCGCGCTCGCCGGAGATACAGCGCTCGCGGTCCACGCAACCGCCCAAGCGGCCAGCAGGATTGGTTTCATCTCAGTTCCGAAAGATGGGCCGGCCGATCGTCGATGGGAACAGATCGTCGAGATACAAGTGCAACTGCACGATCCACCCCACCTGCCTGCCGGTCGCCCTGTTGACGGGAATCTGTGCCTCCGCCGCGACCTGGAAGTAGCGGCCGCCCCAAATGATGCCGGGGTTCACCGTGCCTGTCGTCCCGCTTGCGTCGCGGTTGAGCGAGGTCGTCATGGGAAATTCGATCACGGGAATCAGCTGGTTGAAGAAAGAATTCCACCCGGTGCCCTCGACGTTGGAATTGAGGTAAGGAACGCTGTATTCGACGGCGAAGCCCCATTGGAGCGTGTTGGGGTTCCGCTGGACGCTCACGTCGCCGTCCTCACCCACGGTACTCGTACTCGCACGCGACGGAATGCCGATGCCGACGGTGCCGGTGATCGCGAGCGGTCGCAGGTACTTCACCTCGTCGGGCAGGTCGCCAAATCCCTTGCCGAACAGCAGGGTTGGCGTGAGAGTACTGAAGGACTCGGCGCCGACACGCTTCGACCCGGTGTTGCCGATGTCCCAGTCGATGCCCACCGAAACAATCGACTCGCGCCGGTCGTTTTGGTAGACCTTGTACTTCAAGCCGAGCGCGACGTTGTCGAAGCCGCGCTGGGTCTCGCCCTGATCCGGTCGAAGCCGTAGATAGCGCGCACCGAATCCGATACCCAAGTCGTCGGTAATGCGTTTCGAGATGTCCACCGAAAAGTCGGTCTGACGCGTCGCCGGCGCGTCGCCGTTCGCTGGGCTCTTGAAGTGATAAATGGTCGGCAGCGATAGTTCGTCGGCAATAAACGGATCGTCGGTCGCGAGCGTGGCGGGGAAGAAGCGCTTGCCGACGAAACCGTGGGCGGCCGCCGGAGCGGTCGCGAGCAGGCACGCCGCCACGACGAAGGCGAATGCCCGCGGCGGGATCGACTGCGCCCTGGTCGCCTGCTGCGATCCGGCGTTCTGCAACAGTGAAACGGTAATGATCGGCTGCCGCGCACCTGCGTGCGGCCGCGGTGGGCCAGTGATTGTTTGCGTGATCATGCGGTGCTCCCATGGTACTGAACCGAACGTAACCGCCGCGCCACGGGGTGGTGCAGCCGTGCGTGCGAAAACGAAAGGCCGTCGCGCGGATCGCGCGTCAATGACGAATCACGAGCCCGTAGCGATGGGAGGAGCGCGGATGGGAGGGATTGGTACAAGGCACCCCGCAGACTGAGACGGGGCGATTGGGGACGGACTGGCCGCTGCTGCGTCCAGCACCGGTCGCATCGGTGCGGCCGCGTCAGGAAGGATGCAGTGCGCCAGGTACTTGAGAACTTTGCACTCGAAACAGTCGTGATCGTCCGGATGCAGCGGACTCCCGGGAATGTCGGAGGCTTCGAAACCGTGCCGCGCGAGCCCGTCATCATGCTCGCGCACATCGACGGCCTCCGTGTCGTACGCCGCATGATCGGCATGAAAGGCGACGCTCAACGCCACCAACGGGAGCGGGGCCATGGCAAACCAGGCGAACGCAAGCAGCAGCCAACAGCTCGCCCAGGCACGCCAGAAGCGGCGCCCTAGGAGCGGGAAGCGCACCGGGTAGTTCATGTAACCAGCATTCTGCAAGCGACGATCCATGAAGGAATTTAAACCGTACGACCCCAAGTATCCTTGCCCGCCGCGCTCCAGTCAACCGCGCGCTGGGGCGATGCGTGGCGGCTGGGTCGATTCGCCGAGGTGATCCAGAATCTTCCGTACGGTACCGGCCCCATGCGAGTGGGCGACGCGGCTCAGGTCTGCCGGAACTGCAGGTCGAAGGACGCCGCAGCGTCCTGGCCCAGCGCGTCCACCAGCGCGGGCATGGCCTCGCGCAGCGGGGCTTCCAGGTTCCAGGGGGGATTGAACACGAACAGGCCGCTGCCATGCATGCCAAAGCCGTCCGCGGCGGGGGCCATGATCGCGAGCGAAACATCGAGCCAGTCGCCCGGCGCGAGACGCTGCAGTTCCTGCGGGAGATGCTCCGCCTCGCGCCTTTGCAGCAGCGGATACCACACGGTATAGGTCCCGGTGGCAAACCGCTGCAGCGCGTCGCGCATGGCGGTGCCTACGTCGCGGTAATGCTCCGTCAACTCATAGGAGGGATCGATTAGTACCAGGCCCCGCCGCGACGGGGGCGGCAGGACCGCTTTCAGGCCGGCAAAGCCGTCACCGGCGACGACGGCCACGCGCCGGCCGGCAGCGCGAAAATGTGCCTGCAGCGCCCTGCTCTCCGTGCTGTGCAGTTCGAAACAGCGCAGCCGATCCTGCGGCCGCAGCATCTGCAGCGCAATCTGCGGTGAACCCGGGTACGAACGCAGCACGCCGTCGGGGTTCACCGCACGCACCTGCTGCACGTAGTCGCGCACCGGCGCGGGAAGGTCCCGGCGCGACCACAGGCGCCCGATGCCGTTGGCAAATTCGGCATTCCGGGCCGCATAACCGGCTTCGAGCGAATAGCCGCCGGCCCCGGCGTGGGTGTCGATCACCCACAGCGCGGTCTCCTTCCGGATGAGGTGCTTGAGCAACTGCACCAACACCACGTGCTTCAACACGTCGGCATGGTTGCCGGCATGGAATCCATGACGATAACTCAACATGCGGTGGTCGCTGGGATGGGTGGCACGTCGAATGCTATCCAGGGGTATCCCCGAGCTTGCGGAACTGACGGGGCGCGCACAGTCAAACCTCACTCGCATCCTGGGCAAGCTTGAAGCCGTGGGATTGTGCGGATGCCGCGCCGTCGCGCAGATGACAGGCGACAAAATGGCCGGGCCGCACTTCCTGCGTCGCCGGCTCTTCAACGCGGCAGCGCTCGAACGCGTACGGGCAGCGCGTATGAAAGCGGCAACCCGGCGGCGGATTGATCGGGCTCGGCACGTCGCCGGCAAGTATGATGCGTTTTTTCTGCGCGCGCGGATTGGGCACGGGCACCGCCGACAGCAGCGCCTCGGTATACGGGTGCTGCGGGTGTGCAAACAGCGAAAGCTTGTCGGTGAGTTCCACGATTTTGCCGAGATACATGACCGCGACGCGGTGGCTGATGTGCTCGACCACGGCCAGATCGTGCGCGATAAACAGGTACGAGAGCTGCATCTCGTTTTGCAGGTCAATCAGGAGGTTGATCACCTGCGCCTGCACCGACACATCGAGGGCGGAGACGGGCTCGTCGCACACGATGAGTCTGGGCCGCAGCGCCAGCGCGCGCGCGATACCGAGTCGCTGGCGCTGGCCGCCCGAGAATTCGTACGGATACTTGATCATCTGATCGGACCTGAGGCCGACTTTGTCGAACAGTGCCGCCACGCGGCTGCGAATTTCGGCGCCGCCGGCACTTTCGAAATTGCGGATCGGCTCGCCGACGATGTCTTCTGCGCGCATGCGCGGATTGAGTGAGGAATACGGATCCTGGAACACCGCCTGCAGTTCGCGCCGGTACGGCCGCATTGCGGCCGCGCTAAGCTGATCGATGCGGCGCCCGCGCCAGTCGATCGAACCGCTGGTCGGTTGCAGCAGCTTCAGCACCGCGCGGCCGGTGGTCGACTTGCCGCAACCGCTTTCGCCGACCAGCGCCAGCGTTTCGCCGGCGGCGATCGAGAAGCTGACATCATCCACCGCATGGATCTGCCCGCTCACTTGCCCGAACAGGCGCCCGAACACGCCCTGGCTCACCGGATAGTGCTTGACGAGGTGCTTGACCTCGAGCAGCACATCGCCCGCATAGGCACTCCCGGCGCTCATGCACTCGCTCCTTGCAGCCGATCCGATTCCCAGCACGCCACCCAATGTCCCGGCGTTTTTTGCTCCAGCGGTGGGTAATCGCGGCGGCAGCGCGCGGTTACGTAAGCGCATCGCGGCGCGAACACACAACCGGCAATCTCCTCTTTCAGCGACGGCACCATGCCGGGAATTTCCGCCAGGCGCGGGCGGCCCCTAGCGTCGGTATTGCCGGCTTCTTCCAGCCTGGGGATCGAATTGAGCAGGCCCAGTGTATAGGGATGGCGCGGATGGTCGAACAGGTCATCCACCCGCGCCTCCTCGATCTTGCGACCCGCGTACATCACCACGACGCGCTGCGCCATTTCGGCCACGACCCCCAGGTCATGCGTGATCAGAACGATCGCTGCGCCGGTTTTCGCCTTCAGGCCGCGCATCAGGTCGAGGATCTGCGNNATCTGGCGGCCAATCGTCAGCACCGGATTAAGTGAAGTCATCGGTTCCTGAAATATCATCGAGATTTTGTCGCCGCGTACTTTACGCATCTCGTCTTCCGTCAGCCCCAACAGATCGCGCCCCTGGAACAGGAGACGGCCGCTGACGATTTTCCCCGGCGGCGATGCGATCAGCCGCAGAATCGACAGCGAAGTCACGCTCTTGCCGCAACCGGATTCGCCCACCACCGCCAGCGTTTCGCCGGGATGGACCGTGAACGACACGCCGTCCACCGCGCGCACGACGCCGTCGCGCGTGTAGAAATACGTTTTAAGGTCGTCGACCTCGAGCAGCGGTTCGGTGATGGCATTCATTACATTCTCCGCGCCAGCCGCGGATCGAGCGCATCGCGCATGCCGTCGCCGAGCAGATTCACCGCGAGCACGGTCAGCGACAGAAAGATGCCGGGAAAGAAAATCAGATACCCCGCGATCTGGAAGAGGCTGCGCGCCTCCGCCATGATGTTGCCCCAGCTCGGAATATTCGGCGGCGTCCCGGCGCCGATGAACGACAGGATGGCCTCGGTGATCATCGCCGACGCGCAGACATACGTGGCCTGCACCAGCAGCGGCGCCACCGTGTTGGGCAGGATGTGGCGCACGAGTATGCGCGGCAGCGTCGTGCCGGCCGCGACCGCGGCCTCGACGTACGGCTGCTCGCGCAGCGTCAGCACGAGGCTGCGCACCAGCCGCACCACGCGCGGCACTTCGGCCAGCGTGATGGCGGCGATCACATTTTCGACGCTGGCGCGGGTCAGCGCCATCAGCGCGAT
>PLYG01000340.1 GCA_003153335.1 Betaproteobacteria bacterium
TGTGGGCGCTCTACCAGGAGACGGTCAGCTCGGCGATGGGCATGCAGGTGATGATCCTGATCTTCATCGTCATCATCATCGGCGGGCTGGGCTCGGTCGGCGGTTGTTTCATCGGTGCGCTGCTGGTGGGGCTGGTCGCCAATTACATCGGGTTCCTCGCGCCCAAAATCGCGCTGGGCTCCAACATCCTGCTGATGGTGCTGATCCTGCTGTGGCGGCCGCAGGGCCTGTATCCGGTGGCGAAGCGATGAGGGTGCCAGGCGTGATGAAGCGGCTGCTTTCCGGCGATTATCCGCAGAGCCGCATACTCAGCGTCGCGCTGATCCTGATCCTCGCAGGCCTGGCGTTGGCACCCTTCGTGTTTCCGGGAACGCGTTCGCTCGACGTCGCCGCCAAGGTCTGCGTGTTCATCCTGCTGGTGGCAAGCTACGACCTGCTGCTCGGCTACACCGGCATCGTGTCGTTCGCGCACACCATGTTCTTCGGCATCGGCGCCTACGGCATCGCCATCGCCGCTTCCAAACTGGGCCCGACCTGGGGCAGTCTTGCTCTTGGCAGTCTTGCCGCGCTCGCCTGTTCGGCGCTGCTGTCGCTGGTGATCGGCTTGCTCTCGCTGCGGGTCAAGACCATCTTCTTCGCCATGATCACGCTCGCGGTGGCGTCGTTCTTCTCCATTCTCGCCTCGCAATTGTCGTCAATCACCGGCGGCGAGGATGGGCTCACCTACAAGCTGCCCGAGCTGCTGCTGCCGGGAACGAAACTGCTTGAGACTGCGCTGTTCGGCGTCGAGATCAACGGCAAGATCCTTTGCTACTACATCGTCTTCTTCGGCGCGTTCTTTCTGTTTCTCGTCCTGCTGCGGATCGTGAACTCGCCTTTCGGCCGCGTGTTGCAGGCGATACGCGAAAACGATTTCCGCGCCGAGGCCATCGGCTATCGCAGCGTGATCTATCGCAGCGTCGCCAACTGCCTGTCCGCGCTCGCCGCCACGGCTGCCGGCATCCTCTATGCGATCTGGCTGCGCTACGCGGGACCCGACACCACCCTGTCGCTCGACATCATGATCGACATCCTGCTCATGGTGGTCATCGGCGGCATGGGGACGCTGTACGGCGCGGTGATCGGGGCGACGCTGTTCATCATCGCCCAGAATTACCTGCAGGACCTGATGAAACTCGGCAGCGATGCGGCGGCCGGGATACCGCTGTTGCCCAACCTGATCCACCCGGACCGCTGGCTGCTGTGGCTGGGCATCCTCTTCATCCTCAGCGTGTACTACTTTCCCACCGGCATCGTCGGCCGGCTGCGGGGCGCCGGCCGTTGAAATTTCCATCCTTCGCCGTCCGCCATGCTAGAGTGATCGCTACGCCCCGGCACAAGAAGGCCAAACGGGGCTGGCCCTTTGGAGGAAGTCACATGCATGCATCGAGCCTGTCAGGGCGCGTCGCGACCGCCGCCGCGCTGCTCGTTCTGAGTGCTGCCGCATCGGCGGTAGATCTCACCGTCACGCATTTCGGCACCGGGATGTACGGTGCCCCATTCGCCGTCGCCCGTGAAAAGGGTTTCTTCAAGGAGGTCGGGATCGACGTCACCGGCTTCATCACTTCCGACGGCGGCGGGACGACGATTCGCAACGCCCTGGCGTCCGAAATCCCCTACGGCGAGGTCGCGCTGCCGGCGGCAATCGCCGCCATCCAGCAGGGCGTGGAGCTGACCATCATCCATGGCGGTGTCGTAAGCGTGGCGGATCAGGTCTGGATCAGCCGCAAGGACGACACGCGCATCAGCAAGATCAGCGACCTCAAGGGCAAGAAACTCGGCTACAGCAGCCCGAAGTCGGTCACCGACATGGTGACCACGATGATGCTCAACGCCAACGGCCTGACGGGGCAGGTCGAGCGCAAGTCCGTCGGCGGGGTCGGCGCCGGGCTCACCGCGCTGCGCGAGTCCGCCGTGGACATGACCTACGTCACCGAGCCGGTGTGGAGCAAGGAGCGCAACAACTATCGGCTGGTGTTCAATTCCGCCGACTGGGCCCCGCACATCACGCAGACCGTCGGGATCGTCAAGACGGATTATCTCAAGAAGAATCCGGACAAGATCCGCGCGATCATCAATGCCCGGCGCAAGGGCGTTGACTACCTCATCAAGAATCCCGACGAGTCCGCGCGCATCATGGCACGCGAATACAAGATCGAAGAGAGTGCCGCGCGGTCCGCAATCGCGAGCATCCTCGCGGTCAAGGGCGTCTACTGGAGCCCCGGTCGCTTCGACATGGAAGGCATGAACGAGATGCTCAAGGGCCTGGTGCTGGTCAAGGCGATCGAGCCCGGGCCCTTCGACTGGTCGAAGGTGCTGGACGAGAGTTACCTGCCTGCTGATCAGCGGACGAGGTGATTGCGTGACGTGGCCCCGCCCGGGCTGCCGCGGCCGGTCGCTGAGCCGGGCACCGCGGTGACCGGCGGGCCTGGCCAGTGCGCGGTCCGCCTTGCCGGCGTCACGCGCATCTACCCCGGCGCCGGCCTCCATCCGCCGGTGCAGGCGCTGGGCCCCCTCGATCTGGAACTCCGCCAAGGAGAATTCTTCGCGGTGGTGGGGCCGTCCGGCTGCGGCAAGTCCACGCTGCTCGACGTGCTGGCGGGCTTGAGCCGACCCACATCGGGCACGGTCGAGTTCGAGGGCCGACCGGTGACCGATAGGGTGCCCGAAGGTGTCGGCGTGGTGTTCCAGGAGGATGCGAGCTTCCACTGGCTCACCGTCCGCGACAATGCGGCTTTCGGGTTGCGCCGGCAGGGCGTGCCCGAGCGCGAGATCGCGGAGCGCGTCGACCATGCGATCGCCTTCATGGGCCTCAAGGCGTTCGCCACGGCCTACCCCGCGCAACTCTCGGGCGGCATGCGCCAGCGCCTGTGCATCGCCCGGACGCTGGTGCTGCGGCCACGGCTGCTGCTGCTCGACGAGCCGTTCGGCGCGCTTGACCAACAGACCCGGCTGCTGATGGGTGACGAGGTACTGCGGCTGTGGCGCGAGACCGGGGCGACGGTGCTGCTCATCACCCATGCCCTGGACGAGGCTGCGATGCTCGCCGACCGCGTCGGCGTGATGTCAGCGCGCCCGGGCCGCTTCATCGACGTGGTGACGACGGGCTGGCCGCGGGAGCGCGACAGCACGATCGTGGCGCGGCCGGAGTTCGGCCAAGTCACGGCCCGCCTGTGGTCAAACCTGCGCGCGGAGTCGATGAAAGCCATGAGCACCACGGCATGACCCGCGCCGGCTGGATCCGCCTCGGGGTAGTGGTGCTGTGCATCGCCGCGCTCGAGATCGCCTGCCGGCTGCGCTGGATCGACCCGGTGGCGGTGATCCCGCCCAGCCGGATGGCCGCGGGCGCCTGGTCGCTGCTCGCCTCCGGCGAGTACACCCGGGACATCCTGCTCACTCTGGAGAACGTCGCGATGGCATTCGGCATCGCGCTGGCCCTGGGCTTCGCGGGCGGCGTGCTGCTGCACCGGATGCCGCGCCTGCGGCGTGCCGCTGATCCGCTGCTCGCCAGCTACTACGCGGTGCCGACGTTCATCTTCTATCCGCTGTTCATCGTGCTGTTCGGCCTCAATCGCTGGCCGCTGGTGGCGATCGGTGTGACGTTCGCCGTGGTCGCGATGGCGCTCAACACGCTGAACGGCTTCGAGCGGGTGCCGGCGGCGCTGCACCAGACGGCCCGCGTGATGGGACTCTCGCCCCTCCAGGAAACGTTCCTCGTGACGCTCCCGGCCTGCGCGCCTTACATCTTCACCGGGGCCAAGCTCGCCGTCGTGTACGCGTTCATCGCGGTGATCGCCGGCGAGTTCGTGCTGGCCGGTTCCGGCTTCGGTTTCAAAATCGCTTTCGCGTACAACAATTTCGACAATCCGACGATGTACGGCCTGATGGCACTGCTGCTCCTCGTCGTGGGATTCGTGAACTGGGGGTTGACGGCGTGGGAGCGCCGCCTCCATGAGCGCTCGGCGGGCCGCTGACCATGACCGCGAACGTTCTGAGCGCCTCCCCATCCGCCGCCTGGCGGGCACACATGGACACTGCGCTGCTGGTCGCGGCCTTGGTGGGGGCGTGGCAATTGCTCCACTTCGCCGTGGGCGGGGATGCGCTGCCTTCGCCGCTCGCGGCATCCCGGCGCCTGGTGCACCTGTTGGCCGACCCCGACTTCGCGGCCAATGCGGCCGAGACGGCCCGCGCGTTCGGCTATGCGCTGCTCATTTCATGGATCGGCGGGCTGGGCCTGGGCGTGCTGCTGGGCGCGCACCGCCTCACCGGCGACGTCTTCGAGCCCATGCTGGTGACGCTCTATGCGATCCCCAAGATCACGCTCTATCCGGTGATCCTGCTGCTGTTCGGGCTCGGCATTTCGGCGAAGATCGCGTTCGGCGCGCTGCACGGCATCATTCCGGTGGTCCTGTTCACGATGACCGCGGTGCGCAACATCCATCCGGTGCACCTGAAGAGCGCCCGCGCGCTGCACTTGACGCCGGCGGCCACCGCGCTGCATGTGATCCTGCCCGCGACGCTGCCGGAAGTGTTCTCCGGCTTTCGCATCGGCTTCGCATTGACGCTGCTCGGCACGCTGATCGGCGAGATGTTCGCGTCGCAGCGCGGCATCGGCTACCTGCTGGTGCACGCGATGCAGAACAACGAGCCGGAAATCATCGTCGCCCTGGCGCTCCTGCTGGTGGCATTCGCAACCATCGCCAGCTCCCTGCTGCTCGCCCTCGACCGGCGCTTGCGGCACGCGGCGTGATCCACCCTCGAAAGGACCTTTTCCATGGCGGCACGACTCAAGCAACTCCTGACCTCCGGCGAGCTCATCGTCGCGCCCGGCGTGTTCGAAATGTTCTCCGCGCGCATCGCCGATCGCATGGGCTTCAATGCCCTGTACATGACCGGCTACGGCGTCTCGGCGTCCTACCTCGGCCAGCCCGACGCCGGACTCGTCACCTACACCGACATGACGAGCCGGGCACGCACCATCGCGGAGGGGACCACGACGCCGCTCATCGCCGATGCCGATACGGGCTTCGGCGGGCTCATCAACGTGCGCCAGACCGTGCGCGGTTATGAGGCCGCCGGGGTGCAGGCCATCCAGATCGAGGATCAGGAAAGCCCTAAGAAATGCGGGCACACACCGAACCGCCGCGTGATCCCGATCGAAGACATGGTGCAGAAGATCACGGTCGCCCTGGAGGCGCGCCGGAACGATGACACCCTCATCATTGCCCGCACGGATTCGCGCACCGGCCTCGGCCTCGGCGAAGCGATCCGGCGCGGCAAGGCCTACGCCCGTGCCGGCGCGGACATCGTTTTCGTCGAAGCCCCGGAAAGCGAAGAGGATTTCCGCCGGATCGGCGGCGAAGTTGGCGGCGAGGGCGGCGCCTGGCTGCTGGCTAACATGGTTCCGAGCGGCAAGTCGCCCGTCGTACCGAAGGAGCGCCTGCGCGAGTTCGGCTTCGCTATCATCATCTACCCCTCGGTCGGCATGAACGCCGCGTGCGCCGCGCTGAAGAACGCCTACGCGTATCTGCACGAGCATGGCAGCACCGAAGGCTCGCCGGTGCCGAGCATGAGCATGCAGGAGATGCACGAATTGGTCGGCTTCGAAGACGTCTGGGAATTCGAACGCAAGTACGCCCGCGCGCCATGAGCAGGCCGCCCGCCACGCCACTGCGGCCGCGCACACTCTTCGACAAGNNTCGACAAGCTGTGGGATGCGCACGTCGTCGCGGAAATGGCGCCCGGCGTATCGCTGCTGCATGTCGATCGGCATCTGATCCACGACTTGGGGGGCCACGGCGCCTTCATCGAACTCGAGCGGCAGGGGCTCTCCGTGCGCAATCCGGAGCAGGTGTTTGCCGTGCCGGATCACGTCGTGTCCACGGCGCCGGGACGCACCGGCGGGAATGCCGAGTGGAGCGAGATGCACATCGACGGCCTGCGCCGCGGCTGCCGCAAGTGGGGCATCCGCCTGTTCGACGTCAACGACGCCGNNGACAGCCACACCTGCACCCATGGCGCGCTGGGCGCGCTGGCGTGGGGCATCGGCGCCTCCGAGATCGTGCACGTTCTCGCCACCCAGACCATCGTCCAGCGGCGTCCGCGGCGCATGCGCGTGCGCGTCGACGGCACGCTTGGCCGCGGCGTCGAGCCGAAGGATCTCATCCTGCGGGTGATTGGCGAGCTGGGTGCCGGCGGCGGCACCGGTTATGC
>PLYG01000036.1 GCA_003153335.1 Betaproteobacteria bacterium
GCAGATAGTAAAGCTTGGCGCGGCGCACGTCGCCGCGGCGCTTGACTTCGATGCTGGCGATCAGCGGCGAATAGGTCTGGAACGTCCGCTCCACGCCTTCACCCGACGAGGTCTTGCGCACGATGAACGACGACGAGATGCCGCGATTGCGTTTCGCGATCACGACGCCCTCGAATGCCTGGACGCGCTTGCGCTCGCCTTCGACCACGTTGACGTTCACGATGACGGTGTCGCCGGGCGCAAAGGCCGGAACGACCTTGGCCAGGCGCGCGATTTCTTCGTGCTCTAGTTTCTTGATCAGATTCATGTCTACTCCATCAAACAAGTTTGGGAACATCCCGTGCGCGCAGAGCATCCGCTCGCAGGCTGTTGATGCGCGTCGTTTCTACGTTGCTACTTTGGCGACGACTCGAGCTTGAATTCCTGCAACAAGCGCGCTTCCTCATCGCTCAACCGGCGTCCGGACAGCAAATCCGGCCGCCGCAACCACGTCCGGCCCAGCGCCTGCTTCAGGCGCCACCGGCGAATCTGGGCATGATTGCCCGACAACAACACCGGCGGCACCGCTGCCCCGCCATGAACTTCCGGCCGCGTGTAATGCGGGCAATCCAGCAGTCCGTCTGCAAACGACTCTTCCCTGATCGAGTCCGGATCGTTGGTCGCACCGGGCAATTGCCGCACCAGCGCGTCGATCAACACCAGGGCCGGAAACTCACCGCCCGAGAGCACATAATCGCCCAGCGACAACTCCAGATCGACCCGGCGCTCCAGCAGCCGTTCGTCTACGCCCTCGTAGCGACCGGCCAGCAGCACCAGGTCACCTTCGTCTTTCAGCGCCAGCACCCGCTCATGCGTCAGACGCTCGCCCTGCGGCGTCAGATACACAACCCGGGGCCTGGAGGCGCCGCCATCTGCGCGAATCCGCTCCGCCGCCGCGTCGAGCGCCTGCTCCAGCGGATCGGCCAGCATCACCATCCCCGGTCCGCCACCGTACGGGCGGTCGTCGACGGTGCGGTGGGTGTCCATCGCGAACTCGCGCGGATTCACGCACCACAGCCGCCAGATCGCCGCCTCGAGCGCCCGCCCGGTGATTCCGAAGCGCGACGCCGATTCAATCAGCTCCGGAAACAACGTCACGACGGCAATGCGCAATGGGCGCTCCGGCGCATCCATCAGTAATCCGCTTCCCAATCGACGGTGACGCAACCGCCCGCCAGATCGACTTCGCGCAGGATCGGTTCCACAAAGGGAATCAACTGCTCCCGGCCCTGATCCTGCCCTTGCCCTGCCACTACCCGCAGCACATCATGCGCGGGCGCCGCGATCAGACCGGTGACCAGCCCCAGATCGACTCCATTCACATTCCGCACCGACAGGCCTATCAGGTCCGACCAGTAATACTCACCAGTATCCGGCGCCGGCAACTGATCGCGACCGACCGTTACATCGGCCCCGCGCAGGGCCTCGGCTTGGCCCCGGTCGTCAACACCCTTGAGTTGCGCCAGCACGAACGTGCCGTGCGGTTTAGCCTCCTCGACCTGCACGATCCGATGCGCGCCGGCCTGGCTTAGCACCCAGACGGACTGGCCAAGCAGTCCATCCGGACTCTCGGTGAACGGCCTGATCTTGATCCAGCCCCGAATTCCAAAGGCACCGAGCACTCGCCCAAGCACCACCGTGGCGGCAGCGCCGGCCGGCGCCGATCCGCTCACGCCTTCCGGCTCAGTTTCCAGCTCAGGCAGCTTTGGCGATGTTGGCACCGGCTTTTTTGACCAGGCCGCTCACGGTTTGCGACATTTGCGCGCCGTTAAGCGTCCAGAACTCGACGCGATCCAGCGCGATGCGCAAGTTCTCGCTGCCTTCGGCGGCGAGCGGGCTGTAAAAGCCAAGCCGCTCGATGAAACGGCCATCGCGGCGGTTGCGCGAATCGGCGACGACTACGTTGTAGAACGGGCGATTCTTCGCGCCGCCCCGTGCAAGTCGAATGACGACCATAGGAAGTTCCTCGATCCAGAATGGGCTGCCGACAGCGGCCGACAGCAAAAAAAGATGTTGATTATACGAGTTTTTGTGCACCCAGAGCAAGGCCCAGCCGGGTATCGGGGCTGGACGCAGGGTGCCGGCGCCCCGATCAGCCCAAACTCACGAGAGGCGCAAGAGCCTGCTAGCGTCCGCCTGGAAAGCGCCCCTGCATCAGCCTGCCGCCCAAGCTGCGCATCATTTTCTGCATGCCGCCACCTTTCATCATTTTCATCATTTTCTGCATCTGCTCGAATTGATTGAGCAGGCGGTTGACTTCCTGTACCGGCACGCCGGCCCCGGCCGCAATCCGCCGCTTGCGCGAAGCCTTGATGAGCTCCGGCTGGACCCGCTCCTTGCGCGTCATCGAGTTGATAATGCCCTCGGTCCTGGCGATCTGCTTTTCATCGACCTGACCGGCCTGTGCCGCCTGGGCCAGTTTCGCCGGCAGCTTGTCCATCAGCGCGGAGAGGCCGCCCATTTTGCGCATTTGCGCGATCTGCGCCTTGTAGTCGTCCAGATCGAAGCCCTTGCCGGACTTGACCTTCTGCGCCAGCCGCTCGGCATCGGCGACATCGACGGACTTGCGCGCCTGTTCGACCAGCGACAGCACGTCGCCCATGCCCAGGATCCGCGCCGCCATCCGCTCCGGATGGAATATCTCCAGGCCATCGAGCTTTTCCGAGACGCCCACAAACTTGATCGGCGCCCCGGTGACATGCCTGACCGACAGCGCGGCCCCGCCCCGCGCATCGCCGTCGAGCTTGGTAAGCACCACGCCCGACAAGGGCAACGCGTCGTTGAATGCCTTCGCCGTATTGACCGCGTCCTGTCCCTGCATCGCGTCCACGACGAACAAGGTCTCGATCGGCTTGACCGCCGCATGCAGGGCGCGGATCTCCTGCATCATCGCCTCGTCGATGCCCAGCCGGCCAGCCGTATCGACAATCAGCACTTCGTGATGGTGCTTGCGCGCAAAGTCGAGCGCCGCGGTGGCGATCGGCACGGGCTCTTCACCGACGGCGGATGGAAAGAAATCGACACCGATCTGTCCCGCAAGGGTCTCGAGCTGCTTGATGGCCGCGGGCCGGTAGACGTCGACGCTGACGACCAGCACCTTCTTCTTGCGCTCGGCCTTGAGCAGGCCTGCCAGCTTAGCCGCAGTGGTGGTCTTGCCGGCGCCTTGCAGCCCTGCGAGCAGAATGACCGCCGGCGGCGTGGTGGCGAGATTCAGGGGCGCAGCGTCGCCGCCCATGATCCGGGAGAGCTCACGCTGGACGACACCCACCAGTGCCTGCCCGGGGGACAGCGAGCGGACCACCTCCTCGCCGACTGCGCGCTCCTTGACCCGCGCGACAAAGTCCCGCACCACCGGCAGCGCGACGTCGGCCTCGAGCAGGGCCAGACGCACTTCCCGGAGCGCGTCCTGGATGTTCGATTCGGTGAGCCGCGCCTCCCCGCGCAGGCGTTTGATGACTCCGGACAGACGGTCGGTCAGATTATCGAGCACGGTGGGGGTTGGGGTAAACTGAGAACATGGAAGGACTTATCATTGTAGCGCAGGTGCTGCTTGCCATCGCCTATGCAGGGCTCGCCTGGATGGACCGGCCCCGGCCGGAACCAGAACCCGTGCACGCGCACCCGGGCTCGCTTCGCTGGGCAATGGCGCTGGTGGTCCTGGTGCATGCGGCGATCGTGTGGCGACTGGTCTTTCAGGCGGAAGGCATCAACCTCAGTTTCGCGGTATCGCTGTCGATTATCGGCTGGCTGCTCGCGCTGTGGTTGTGGGCGTCGGGAATGCTGATGCCGGTCCCCGGAATGGCTTCGCGCACGCTCCCGCTCGTCGCGGTGTCCGCAGTACTTCCGGTGCTGTTGCCGGCGCCGCACTGGTTGCCGTACTCCACCGACGTTGTCGCCTCGGCACACCTTGTAGTGGCCTTGCTCGCGTTTGCCCTGTTTGTCATCGCCGCGGTGCAGGCCGCCGCGATGCTTGCGCTGCAGCAGGAGATGCACCACGGGCTGGCCGCCAAGTCCGGCTCGATGCCGCCGATACTCACGCTGGAGCGCTGGCTGTTCGGTCTGATAGCGATCGGTTTCGTGCTGTTGACTGCCACGCTGGCATCCGGCGTCATTTTTTCCGAGTCCCTGTTCGGCAAGCCCGTTCAACTCACACACAAGACGCTGTTTTCAGGTCTGGCGTGGCTGCTGTTCGGGGTGCTCCTCGCAGGCCGCTGGCGCTGGGGCTGGCGCGGACGCAAGGCGTTGCGTTGGGTGGTCATCGGTTCCCTGCTGCTGCTGATCGGCTATGCGGGCAGCAAGTTTGTCCTCGAAGTCCTGCTGGGCCGGCACTAACGCTGGCCGCTTGCCTTCCCGCTTGAAAAAGCAGGACACCCGCCAAATCTCACGAACCCGCGCAGCACTCCTTTCCCGTTGGACGACATCCCCTTAAGCGTACTGGTCGCCGGTCTCCTGATAACGCTGTTTCTGGCGGCGTTCTTTTCGATCGCGGAAACCAGCATGATGGCCGTGAACCGCTACAAGCTCGCCACGCTTGCCGGAAACGGCCACGGCGGCGCTTTGCGCGCGCAACGGCTGCTGGCCGAGACGGGCAAGCTGCTCGGGGTGATCCTGCTGGGCTCGACGCTATCGACGACCGGCGCAGCGACGCTCGCCGCACTGACGGCGCAGCGGCTGCTGGGCGACGACAAGTGGGTGCTGGGCGCCGGGACTCTGCTGGTGTCGTTTGCGCTGCTGGTGTTTTCGGAGATCTCGCCCAAGGTCGTCGGCGCCAACTACGCCGATCGCATCGCTCCGCGTATCGCCTATCTGCTGGCGCCGATGCTGCGAGTGGCCTATCCGGTCGTCTGGTTCGTCAATCTCTTTGTGGGCGGCATGCTGCGCGTGCTGCGCCTGCGCCAGCAGGCGGGGGAACAGAAACTCACGCAGGAGGAAGTGCGCGCGCTGGTGCTCGAAGGCAGCCGCTACCTGCCGCCCAAGCATCACATGATGCTGGTCAACCTGCTGGACCTGCAAAGAATACTGGTTGACGACGTCATGACGCCCCGCCGCGAAATCGATGCGCTGGATCTCGACGCACCGATCGAGGAATTGCGATCCAAACTGGAAACCGGATTTCATTCCCGCGTGCCGGTCTGCCGCGGCCAGCCAGACAACATCATCGGCATACTGCTGGTGCGGCAGGTCTTGCATCGGTGGACCGACGCGGACTGGAGCGTCGAAGATCTGTTGCCGCTGTTGCGTCCTCCTTACTACGTTCCATCGGGCACGCCGCTGCTGACCCAGTTGCAGCATTTCCAGGAAAGCCGACAGCCGATGGGCCTGGTGGTCGACGAATACGGTGAGTTGCTGGGCTTGATTGCATTGGAAGACATTCTCGAGGAAATAGTCGGTGAGTTCACCACCAATGCGCTGGGCGGAGGCCAGTTCACGCCGGAAGCCGATGGCAGTGTGGTGGTGGAGGGCAGTACGTTGTTGCGGACGCTCAATCGCCGCCTGGCGACGAAATTCCCCAGCGACGGGCCGCGTACCCTCAACGGACTCATACTTGAACATTTCGGCGACATACCCGAAGCGGGCGTGAGCATGCGGGTGGGAGACCACGCCCTGGAAATCCTGCACACGCAGGACCGGGCGGTGAAGACCGTGCGCGTATTGCCAATTCGCCGCACTCCCGCGGCGCATTAGCAGCCAGCCGGAAACACCCGCGCTTTACAAATGGGGCCATAGGGGGCATTATCGCAACGTCATAATTTTTTTCGATATTTCCTGATTCATGGCAACCAACCCGGTCCCGCGACAATTCAGCGGCTTGGCACGCGCTCTGGTCCAGCATGGCCTGTTGGCCGAGGCTGAAGCCGAGGCGTTGCAGGACCACGCCAGCGCGTCCAACAGCACCTTCGTCGATCAGATCCTGGTCAGCAAGCGGATGACCGCGATGGAACTCGCCGAGTTCACCTCGCGCACCTTCGGCGTGCCCTTGCTCGACCTCAGTGCCTTTGATTTAAGCCAGATCCCTCGAGACTGGGTCGACACCAAGATGCTGGTGCTGCGCCGGGTGCTGCCGCTGCACAAGCGCGGCAACCGGTTGTTCGTCGCCACCTCGGACCTGACCAATCTGCAGGCGCTGGAGGAAATACGGTTCAAGACCAACCTCGTCATCGACCCCATCGTCGTCGAAGACCCGAAGCTCTCCGCAGCCATCGCCAAGATCGTGGAAGCGAGCGACACGACGTTGTCGACGCTGATGACCACCGACGATCTCGAAATCGATCTGAACGAACTGCCGACTACGGCGGCGGAGGACGATTCAAGTCAAGAGGTCGACGACGCGCCGGTTGTTCGCTATATCCAGAAAATTCTTCTCGATGCCATTTCCACCGGTGCCTCCGACATTCATTTCGAGCCGTTCGAAAAGTTCTACCGCATTCGGTACCGTCTGGACGGCCGGTTGATCGAGATCGCGCAGCCGCCGCTGGTGATCAAGGAAAAAGTCGCCTCGCGGATCAAGGTCATTTCCAAACTCGACATCGCGGAAAAGCGGGTCCCGCAGGACGGCCGCCTGAAACTGATGCTGTCAAAGAACCGTGCGATCGACTTCCGGGTCAGCACACTGCCCACGCTGTTCGGCGAAAAGATCGTGATGCGGTTGCTGGACTCGGCCAAGGCGCTGGTGGGTATCGAGAGTCTGGGCTACGATGCCGATCAGCAGGCGCTTCTGATGCACGCGATCAACCGGCCATATGGGATGATCCTGGTCACCGGCCCGACGGGCAGCGNNCAGGATCCGGACATCATCATGGTCGGCGAAATACGCGATCTCGAGACTGCCGACATCGCCATCAAGGCGGCCCAGACCGGCCACCTGGTGCTTGCGAGCGTGCACACCAACGACGCGCCGAGCACCTTGATGCGGCTGGTCAACATGGGCGTCGCCCCCTTCAACGTCGCGTCCAGCGTGAACCTGATCACCGCGCAGCGCCTTGGGCGGAAGCTTTGCATGCAGTGCCGGGCACCGGTCGACATCCCGCCCGAAGCGCTGCTGCGGGCGGGATTTGCCGAGGCGGAACTGGATGGCTCATGGCAGGCCTACGGTCCGGTAGGATGCGAGCAATGCAAGGGCACCGGTTACAAGGGCCGCTTGGGAATTTTCGAGGTGTTGCCGATCTCGGAGGAAATGACGCGTATCCTGATGAAGAATGGCTCCGTTTTGGACATAGCCGCCCAGGCGCGGGCCGAAGGGTTCCGCAACCTGCGGCAGTCGGGATTAGGCAAGGTCAAGCAGGGCGTGACCTCGCTTGAGGAAATCGAATCGATCACCAACGAGTGACGCACAGTCTGGAGAATCATCATGGCAGTCGCCACGCCGGCATCGCGCGGTCAGCGAGACGTTAAGACCTACATTTTCAACTGGGAAGGCGTCGACAAGAATAACAAGACGATGCGCGGCGATTTGCGCGCGGCGTCCGAGACCGTCGTCACCACCACGCTGCGGCGGCAAGGCATCCGGGTACTCAAGGTCAAGCGCCTTTCGCTGCGTGGCGGGGGGAGGATCAAGGATAGGGATATCACCTTCTTCACCCGGCAGCTGTCGACGATGATGAGAGCGGGGGTGCCGCTGCTGCAGTCATTCGACATCGTTGCGCGCGGCCACTCCAATGCGCGGTTTTCACGGATGCTGCTGGATATCAAGGCGCAGGTCGAGGCAGGCAGCAGCCTTTCGCAGGCGTTCCGCCGGCATCCGATGCATTTCGACGGGCTGTTCTGCAACCTGGTCGCGGCGGGTGAACAGGCGGGCGTGCTCGACACGGTGCTTGACCGGCTCGCCACCTACAAGGAAAAAATCCTCGCCATCAAGGGGAAAATCAAGTCCGCACTATTCTATCCGGCAATGGTGATAACGGTCGCCATCGTGGTCGTCACGGTCATCATGGTGTTCGTGATTCCGTCGTTCAAGGAAGTCTTTGCCAGTTTTGGCGCCAGCCTGCCCGGCCCGACGCTGATGGTGATTGCAATTTCCGACTTTTTCGTCGCCTACTGGCTACTCGTCGTAATACTCATGATCGGCACGGTCTTTGGCGCCTGGTTTCTGTGGAAAAAGGTGCCTGCGTTTCGGCGCATTTTCGATCGCATCATCCTGAAGATGCCGGTCATCGGCAAAGTTCTCCGGCAGGCTACCATCGCCCGCTGGAGCCGCACGCTGGCGACGATGTTCGCGGCGGGCGTACCGCTGGTGGATGCTCTCGACTCGGTGGCCGGCGCCGCCGGCAACCAGGTCTACGCCGACGCAACACGGCGCATCCGTACCGACGTCTCGACGGGTACCAGCCTCTCCGGCGCCATGATTAACACCGATGTTTTTCCAAACATGGTGCTGCAGATGACGCAGATCGGCGAAGAGTCTGGTTCGCTCGACGGCATGCTCAACAAGGTGGCGGATTTCTACGAACGCGAGGTCGACGATGCAGTCACCGCGTTGTCGAGCCTGATGGAACCGATACTGATGGTATTCCTTGGGGTCGTGGTCGGGGGCTTGGTCATCTCGATGTACCTGCCCATTTTCAAGCTCGGCTCGGTGGTCGGCTGAATTCGTCCGGACGATCCTCGCTCTCCGGCGACATTGCTAAGCCGGGCATCGCCCGGCGATGATGAAGGACGCGTCCGTCCTGGTATCCACGAAGTCTTCAGTGCGCACGGTGACTGAATTCTGCTCGTTGAATTTGAACACTTGACCCGGTAGAGACCCATGAATGAATTCGCGGCCTTGGCGGCTGTACCCTGGTTGTGGTGGACGATTGCCGGCGTGGTGGGACTGTGCGTGGGGAGTTTCCTCAACGTCGTCGTTCATCGCCTGCCCCGGATGCTCGAACAGGACTGGGCCGACCAGTGCGCGGAGCTGCGCGGCGAAACGCCGGCCGATAGTACGCCGTACAACCTGCTCACGCCCCGGTCCGGCTGTCCCGCCTGCAAGCATCCGATCCGGGCGCACGAAAACATTCCCGTGCTCAGCTATCTCCTGCTTCGGGCAAAGTGCGCGCACTGCGGCGCGCGCATTTCGCCGCGCTATCCCATCATCGAACTGGTCGCGGCCGGTCTTGCCATTGCGGCAGCCTGGCAATTCGGCCCCACTTGGCAGGCGCTGGCCATCGCCTGCCTGCTCTGGGTGCTGCTGGCACTTTCGGCCATCGACATCGATACCCAGTTGCTCCCGGACAACCTGACTCTGCCGGTGCTCTGGGCCGGACTTATTCTCAACAGTTTCGGATTATTTGTGCCGCTGGGCGACGCGCTATGGGGGGCCGTTGCCGGCTATCTGGTCCTGTGGCTGGTGTACTGGGCGTTCAAACTGGTCACCGGCAAGGAGGGCATGGGCTATGGGGATTTCAAATTGCTCGCAGCATTGGGCGCCTGGCTGGGATGGCAGATGTTGCCGGTGGTCATTCTGCTCTCATCGGTCGTGGGCGCCGCGGTGGGGATCACCCTGATCGTGGCGCGCGGGCGCGATCGCAACATCCCGATTCCCTTCGGACCGTATCTCGCCGGCGCAGGCGTGCTCACCGTGTTTTTCGGCAAGACGCTCGTTTCAATGTATCTGGGCTGATGCGCCCGCCGCTGGCCAGCCGCTTAGAACACGGACATCCGCGCAGCGTCATGGCCTATCTCGTGGGATTGACCGGCGGCATCGGGTGCGGGAAAAGCACCGTGGGTGCGCGCTTTGTCGAATTGGGAAGCGGCCTCATCGATGCCGACGCGGTGTCGCATTCGCTTACGCGCCGGGAGGCACCGGGCTGGCAGGCGATTCGCGCGGAATTTGGAGAAAACTTCTTCGAGCCCGATGGCGAACTGGACCGCGCGCGCCTGCGCCAGGCAGTGTTTGCCAATGCCGCGACCAGGGCGAGGCTGGAGGCCGTGCTGCACCCGCTGATTCGCAACGAGACTGCCAGGCAGATCGCGGACGCCACCGCCGCTTATGTGTTGTTGATGGTGCCGCTGCTGTTCGAAAGCGGCCGCTATCGGGAACGCTGCCGGCGCGTGCTGGTGGTTGACTGCCTGGAATCGACGCAGGTACGCCGTGTCGTCGCACGCAATGGCATGGCGCCTGACGACGTGCGCGCCATCATCCGCTCGCAAACCGGCCGTGCCCAACGGCTGGCTCTCGCCGATGACGTCATTGACAACGAAGGAGATGCGGACCGGCTGGCCGGCGCGGTTGCGCGCCTGGACCGGCTCTATCGCCGGCTGGCCAACGCATGAAGTCTCGCGGAATCCATGTCTCTCGCCTACCAGGCTATTGCAAAGCTACTGCGGTGGCCATCTGCGTCGTTGCACGGTGCTCGAAATCCTCACGTACGCCCAAGTACGCTCCGGTTTCTGCGCGCCGTGCGCCTAGCATATGGCCATCCTCGCTACGCTTTTCAACTGCCTGGTATTCCCTTGGCCACGGCTTTGGAGCACAATCGCGCCATTCGCAATTCGCCGGGCTGCCGCCAACCTGGCCCCGCCGGCCGCAAGGCGCCCGGTGCCTTTAGATCAAAGGTCAACGCTTGATCCGTTATGAACATCCGCTGAATGAGCGTATTCGCACAATGATGCGGCTCGAGGATCTCTTTCAGCGCGCGCGCTATTTCTCGGCGAAAGCCGAGCCTAACGATCATCACGCGGCGCTGAATGCGATGTTCGAAATTGCGGAGATCGCCTCACGCGCGGATCTCAAATCGGATTTGCTGCAGGAACTCGAGCGCCAGCGCCAGTTGCTCTCGGCGCTGCGGGAAAACCCCCAGGTCGCCACCGAAACCCTGGACGAATTCCTGTCCGACATTGTCACCGCGGCAACCGATCTTCATGCGCAATCCGGCAGGATAGGCCAGCATTTGCGGGACAACGAATGGCTGATGATCATCAAGCAGCGCATGGGCATTCCGGGTGGCGTCTGTGAATTCGATCTGCCGTCCTACCACTTCTGGCTGAATCGGGAGGCGCAGGCCAAGCAGCGGGATTTGCAAGCCTGGCTGGCGCCTTTCCTGCCCATCGACGAGGCGCTGGGCATCGTGCTGCGCGTCCTGCGCGACAGTGGACGATCATCGCGCCAGGTGGCCTACAACGGCCTTTTTCAGTTGATGCTCACCGCCACCAAGGTAGCGCAATTGCTCCGCATCACTGTCGCCAGGGATCTGCCCTACGTGCCCGAGATCAGCGCCAATCGCTATGCGCTCAATATACGCTTCGTGGGTTTCGACATTTCCGACCGGCCCAAGCAGATCGAACAGGATGTGGAATTCGATCTTACGTTCTGTAATCTCTAGGGTCGTTCCAGGCGCCCGACGCCGGCATCCGTTGCGCAGAATCGTGGAAAAAGCCGGCGCAAGGCAGGCGCCGCGGCAAGGGCTATTGCATTGCCTTCGCGTATATGATCATAATATACACGAATGATCGACATTGCGCGCATCGATGGGTTCGATTGGGACGCCGGAAACGCCCGCAAGAACGAGCGCCACGGCGTTACCCAGGCCGAGGCAGAACAGGTCTTTTTTGACCCGCTGCTGCTGCTTGCCGCTGACGACAAGCACTCTCGATCCGAACCCCGGCTTCATATACTTGGCGCAACCGCGGCAGGCCGGCCGGTTCACGTAACCTTTACCTTGCGCTTCGATGGCACGAAGATACGCGTCATTTTCGCGCGCGACATGAGCCGGAAAGAAAGGGCTTACTATGACCACAAAGCGTAAAGCTGTCCCGCAGTTCAAATCCGAAACCGCTGAACGAAAATTCTGGGAAGCGCACGACAGCGCCGAGCTGGTTGACTGGACGAAAGCCCAACGCGCCACCTTTCCCAATCTGAAGCCGACCACGCAGAGCATCTCGCTCCGGTTGCCCGCGCACCTGCTCGAACGGATCAAGGCAGCAGCGAACTCGCGCGATGTGCCGTATCAGTCGCTGATCAAAGTCTGGCTCGAAGAGAAGGTGAAGTCGTGAGTGGCACCGGCTGGCGAAGCGATCCAGTCCGTGCACCCGGTCGGCGGACTTCCCGATAACCCGCTTGAACAGCTCTCCCTACGATGAAACCACGGATAGTCAATTGCCCGCGTTGCAAGAAGCCCGTTGAGTGGACGCCGGCGGCAAAGTTCCGGCCCTTTTGTTCCAAGCGGTGCAAGACCAATGACCTGGGCGCGTGGGCGAGCGAACAGTACCGGGTCGCGGGCGAGCCGCTGATCGACCCGCCGTTCGAATCTCCGGACGACGAAGCGTCAGCGAACTAGCAGTCTGCTGTAAAGCCGCTGCTAGCGCCTCAGCGTCTCGCGGCGTTTTCGTAGCCGGGTGCGGCAATTGGCGCGAGCAAGCCGCTCAGCACCTTGCTGTCGGCCGTCAGCAGCGCCGGAAGCATCGGGCTGACGGTATAGGCGCCCGGCGTCTGCCAGGCAACACGCTGTCCTTCCTGCGGCCGCACTTCGCCATGCCAATCGGTCACCCGGAAAAAATGCAGTTCGACGAACGCGTGCGGATAGACATGCTGTTGCGTTAGCCATGCGATCGCTTTGGTGACGTAAACACCCAGTTCTTCATGGAGCTCGCGAATCAGCGCATCCTGCGAAGACTCACCCGGCTCGATCTTGCCGCCGGGGAATTCCCAGAGGCCCGCCATCGGCTTGC
>PLYG01000273.1 GCA_003153335.1 Betaproteobacteria bacterium
GCAACAAGCTCTGGAACGCGACGCGTTTCGTCCTGATGAATGTCGAGGGCAAGGATTGCGGCCTGGACGAGGCGCTGCCGGTTCGGCTGTCCGCCGCCGATCACTGGATCATCTGCGAATTGCAGCAGGCAGAACAAGAGGTCGCGGCGCAGCTCGACGTCTATCGCTTCGATCTCGCGGCGAGGAAAGTCTACGAGCTGGTGTGGGATCAGTATTGCGACTGGTATCTGGAGTTGTCGAAGGTCCAGTTGGCCGACCTCGACGAGGCCGTTGCTCGCGGCACGCGCAGGACGCTGGTGCGTGTGCTCGAGGCGGTGCTGCGGCTCGCGCACCCGTTCATTCCCTTTATTACCGAGGAGTTGTGGCAGATCGTCGCGCCGCTTGCGGGCAAGTCGGGGGAAAGTGTCAGCCTCGCGCCATACCCGCGCCCGGATCTGTCCAAAGTAGCACCCGAAGCGAACGCCGATATTGAACTGGTCAAAGCGGTGGTCGATGCCTGCCGCGCATTGCGTAGCGAAATGGCTTTATCGCCGAAAGAACGGGTGCCGTTGATCGTTGCCGGCGAGCGCGGATTTGTCGAACGGATGCAGCCGTACATTGCCGCGTTGGCGAAAATGAGCGACGTGCGCTGGGTCGAAACCTTGCCCGCGAGCAACGCGCCGGTACAGGTCATCGCCTCGTTTCAGCTGATGCTGGAAGTCAAGATCGATGTCGCGGCCGAGCGCGAGCGCCTGGGCAAGGAAAAGCTGCGGCTGGAAGGAGAACGCAACAAAAGCGAAATCAAACTCGCCAACGCCAGTTTCGTCGATCGCGCGCCGGCGGCCATCGTGGCGCAGGAGCGCGAACGGCTGGCCGGATTCGTGACCAACATCGAGCAACTCGTCGCGCAACTGGCGCGCTTGGGCTGAAAGCAATTCCAGGAGTCTAAAAGGCTGTTGAAAAGCGTAGCGAGGATGGCTAGCTGCAAGGCGCACTGTGCGCAGAAACCGGAGCGTACTTGGGTGTATGTGAGGATTTCGCGCACCGTCTCGTTTGGCAAGTGAGGCGGCAGAGGGCCAGCAGTAGCTTTGCAACAGCCTGCTAGCGGTTCTTTCCCTTCTGCCACATTACATCGCCGCGACCTGCGCGGCGGTTGAGCGTGCGCGCCAGGATGAACAGGTAGTCAGATAGCCGGTTCAGGTATTGCAGCGTCAACGGGTTCACGGGTTTTGTCTCCGCTTCGGCTCGTGCGAGCGCGACCACCGAGCGCTCCGCGCGACGGCATACGGTGCGCGCCAGTTGGGCTAGCGCCGCGCTACGGTGCCCGCCGGGCAGGATAAATTCCTGCAGCGGGGACAGCGCCGCGTTATGGACTTCAAGCCAGCCATCGAGGCGCTCAACCTGCGCTTCGGTCACGGCGACGTATCCGGGAATCGCAATCTCTCCGCCGCAGTCGAACAGATCATGCTGAATGTCCACGAGTTCGTCCGCGATGTCGGCAGGCGGGCCCTCGGCCAGCAGCAGACCCAGCATCGAGTTCAGTTCATCGACATCGCCCAGAGCGGCGATGCGCAGCGTGTCCTTGCCGACCCGCGATCCGTCGGCCAGTCCGGTGGTTCCGCCGTCGCCCGTCCGCGTAACGATTTTCGATAAACGATTGCCCATCGCCGGTCCTTGGTTGGTGTTATTGCTGATGCGCCGTGTTGTGGAATAATTCGCGCAACGTTCATTTAACCATATTGCGCTCCCGGCCGATGCCCCTTTCTGGCGCATTGGCTTACAATGCTCGATACGTTTTCGCGGTTTCCTTGCCACCGCTGCCGCATCCGTGGCGGATGCGCGGAAGTGTCCGCCAGTGCTCAAAGAACCAGGACAGGTCAGGCATGCCAAGAATTTTCGAACAGGATCTCGAACGCAATCCGGCGAATTATTCCCCACTGACGCCGCTGTCCTTTCTCGAGCGCACGGCCCACGTTTATCCGCATCGACTGGCCATCGTCCATGGAAGTTTTCGCGCGACCTGGGGCATGGCCTACGCGCGCTGCCGGCGGCTGGCCAGCGCACTCTCCGCGCGCGGCATTGGCGTGGGCGATACGGTTGCGGTGATGCTGCCCAACATTCCGGCGATGGTCGATGCCCACTTCGGCGTGGCGATGACCGGAGCGGTGCTGAACACGCTGAACACGCGGCTCGACGGCGAGACAATCGCCTTCATGCTGGATCACGGCGAGGCGAAGGTGCTGATTACCGACCGGGAATTTTCGCCAACCGTCAAGCTCGCGCTGGAGCTCGTCAAGAACAGGCCTGTCGTGATCGATGTCGACGACCCGGAATATGCCGGGCCCGGCGAGCGCCTAGGTGAAATCGAATACGAGACACTCGTTGCCGGCGGCGATCCTGAATTCGCCTGGCGCCATCCGGTCGACGAGTGGGAGGCGATTTCACTCAACTACACCTCGGGCACCACCGGTAACCCCAAGGGCGTGGTCTATCATCATCGTGGCGCGTACCTGAACGCCGCGTCCAACATCATCGACTGGGGCATGCCCAGGCACAGTGTCTATTTGTGGACGCTGCCGATGTTTCATTGCAACGGCTGGTGCTTNNGTTTCATTGCAACGGCTGGTGTTTTGTCTGGACGCTCGCCGCTCTCGCCGGGACCAATGTTTGCTTGCGCCGCGTGGAAGCGGGTGCAATTTTTGACGCCATCCGCGAGCACCGGGTCACGCATTATTGCGGTGCTCCCATCGTGCACTCACTGCTGACGAATGCACCGGAAGCCATGCGCGCGGGCATCAGCCACACCGTCCACGCGATGGTCGCGGCGGCGGCGCCCCCGGCGGCGATGATCGAAGGCATGGAAAAAATGGGCTTCGATCTTGTCCACGTTTACGGACTCACCGAAACCTACGGCCCGGCTGCCGTTTGCGCCAAGCATGCTGAATGGGCGCAGATGGACATCGGGCGGCGCGCCGAGCGCATGGGCCGGCAGGGCGTCCGCTATTTGATGGAAGAGGCTATCACGGTGATGAATCCGGAGACCATGCAAAAAGTGCCGTGGGACGGCGAGACCGTGGGCGAGATCATGTTTCGCGGCAATGTCACGATGAAAGGCTACCTGAAAAACCCGAAGGCAACCTGTGAAGCCTTTGCCGGTGGCTGGTTTCACTCGGGCGACCTGGCCGTGATGCAGCCCGACGGCTATCTCAAGATCAAGGACCGCAGCAAGGACGTGATCATTTCGGGCGGTGAAAACATCTCATCGCTGGAAGTCGAAGACGTGATCTATCGGCATCCAGCGGTGCTGGCCTGCGCCGTGGTCGCCACGCCCGATCCGAAATGGGGTGAGACGCCGTGCGCGTTCGTCGAAATCAAAGCCGGCGCAATG
This sequence comes from Betaproteobacteria bacterium, assembly GCA_003153335.1. Classification (GTDB taxonomy): domain Bacteria; phylum Pseudomonadota; class Gammaproteobacteria; order Burkholderiales; family Casimicrobiaceae; genus PALSA-1005. The sequence continues at coordinate 3,368 of PLYG01000273.1, forward strand.
GTCACCGAAGGGGAAATCATCGACCACTGCCGCCTCCAACTGGCGCGCTTCAAGGTGCCGAGGAAAGTGATGTTCACGATCCTGCCCAAGACGTCGACCGGCAAGATACAAAAATTCATCTTGCGCGAGCAGGCGAAGTCCGCTGTGGCGATCGAGTAGAGGCCGCGATGCGCGATTCACCGTCCGCCTCCCCGGCCGCCGCATCGTCTCTGGTGTTGCGTAGCGACGCCGGGGGCATGGCGACCCTGACCCTCAACCGGCCGGCGCAATTCAACGCCATTTCCGTCGCGATGCTCGATGCGCTGCACAGCACGCTGGGCGTGATCGCCGCCGACCCCACGGTGCGGGTAGTCGTCATTGCCGGCGCCGGCCCCAACTTTTGTGCGGGCCACGATCTGAAGGAAATGCTGGCCAATTCCAATGAGGCGTTCATCGGCGCGCTGTTCCGCAAGTGCTGTGAAGTGATGCTGGCCATCGCCGGAATTCCGCAGCCGGTCATCGCTCGGGTGCACGGCATTGCCGCGGCCGCCGGCTGCCAATTGGTTGCCGCCTGCGATTTGGCCGTGGCTGCGTCGGATGCCCGATTCGCGACCTCCGGCATCAACTACGGCCTGTTCTGCGCCACCCCTTCGGTCCCGGTGTCGCGCAACATATCGCGCAAGCAGGCATTTGAAATGGTCTTTACCGGCGAGTTCATCGATGCGCCGACCGCGCTATCCTGGGGCTTGATCAACCGGGTCGCCGCTGGCCCGGCGCTCGATGCGGAAGTCTTGCGGCTGGCGCAGTCGTTGATGGAAAAGCCGCCGGAGGTGGTGGCCGCCGGCAAGGCATTTTTTTACTCTCAACTCGAGCGGTCGGTAGCTGACGCATATAAGATCGCGGCGGCGCACATCACGGACAACATGCTGGGCGATGCGGCGCAGGAAGGCGTTGCGGCGTTCATTCAAAAACGTACGCCCGATTGGCGAAAGGCAAAACCCCTCACCGGCAAACCGGATGGCTGACGATCTCATTCTCGAAACCGAAGGCCTGACCAAGGAGTTCAAGGGGTTTGTCGCGGTCAGCGACGTCAATCTCCGGGTCCGGCGCGGCACGATACACGCGCTGATCGGACCGAACGGCGCGGGCAAGACGACCTGTTTCAATCTGCTTACGCACTTTCTCGCGCCAACTCGCGGGCGGATCATCTACAACGGTCGCGACATTACCGGATCGAATCCGGCGGCGATCGCGCGCCTGGGAATGGTGCGCTCGTTTCAGATTTCGGCGGTGTTCCCGCACCTCAGCGTTCTGGAAAATGTGCGCGTGGCCCTGCAGCGCAAGCGCGGCAACTCGTTCGACTTCTGGGGTTCGGGAGCGGTGCTCGACCAGTTGAACGGTCGCGCGCGCGAGTTGATCGACGCAGTGGGCCTGTCGGCGTTCGAGGGCACGGTCGCGGTCGAGCTTCCCTACGGACGCAAGCGCGCGCTCGAAATCGCGACNNGCTGCTCGATGAGCCCACGGCGGGGATGACGCATGAGGACGTGGAGCGCATTGCGGCGCTGATCAAGCGCGTTGCGGCGAACCGCACCGTTCTCATGGTCGAGCACAACCTCAGCGTGGTGCAGAACCTCTCCGACACCATCACGGTTCTCGCTCGCGGCGAGGTGCTCGCCGAGGGGGATTACGCCTCGGTGTCGAAAGACGCGCAAGTGATGAGTGCTTACCTGGGGACGGAACATGCCTGAGGCGGCGCCAGGCGCAGTCGTGGCGAGCGCTGCAACGCTGCTGGTGGTGAGCGCGCTGAACGCGTGGTATGGCGAGTCGCATATCCTGCACGGCGTCAATTTCG
>PLYG01000281.1 GCA_003153335.1 Betaproteobacteria bacterium
CGGCTTTGCAGGCCGCTGCATAACCACTCTGCCACCCCGCCTGTGACTACTATCGCAACAGGATCAGGTCGGGCGTCCCGCTGTCGGCTGTGTGCGCAATAGCCGGCTGCTGAAAAGCTACTGCGGTGGCCATCTGCGTTGTTGCGCGGTGCTCGAAATCCTCACGTACGCCTAAGTACGCTCCGGTTTCTACGCGCCTCATTTGCCAACTGAGGCCTTGCAACTGGCCATCCTCGCTACGCTTNNTGGAGCGGGAGAAGAGTCTCGAACTCTCGACCTCAACCTTGGCAAGGTTGCGCTCTACCAACTGAGCTACTCCCGCGTTGCAACAAGCGCGCATTATACGATTCTCGGCCGCTTCTTGTCAAAGTTGGGTCAGGGAACCGGCCCGCAATCGGGCTGCGAGGTTGTTCCTCGATGGTCGAGTGTCTCTTGGCATGGTCCAGCCCCGCTTGCGGCATATCTCGCTTGCGTTCGGCGTCGCGCGTTTGCGTCCAGGAGGGCGAAAACTCTGTGCCGAAACTACCTTCCGCCATGGACACGCAGCATATAGTCAATAATATCCCGGTCTACATCGCCAAGCGCAATCCGCTCCTTGTTGACTGACCCCAAGATGAGTTCCCCGTTTTCGGGCGCTGTATCGATCCACGCGGTCTCATCGCCATTCATGCGGATGTGTGCATCGTTGCCGTCTGCGGAATACACGCTCAGCCACGAACGGCGATCTCCGCGGACGTGAATGACATGGTTGGCAGCTATCGGTGTCGCGGCCAGGAAGTCCCCCCGTTCCGCGGGTCGGCAGTCTTTTGGGCCGGTGAGCGCATTCAAGGAGTGACCCAGATCTGCCTGCTGCTCAAGCAGGTCCACGCGCTCGCCCTCGCCGGCAGGATTCGACGCCACAATTAGTGGAATCCGCGACAGTGCTCGGTCCCCATACTGCGTTCGCTCCTCAGCCGTTACCAGTGTCATTGCCCGATGGTCGCCGAGAATAATGAGGATGCCGTTATCGAAAAAATGCGCGTCGCCAAGCAGCCGGTAAAACTTCCCAAGCTCCTGATCGACATAGCGAATAGCGGACTCCTCGCCGCGTTTCCCGTCCGGTAGAACATAGGGCGGATGGGAGCTTACCGTGAGCAATCCGGCGAAGTACGGCTTGCTGGATGCACGGCTGGCGCGCCATTCCATGAAGCGCCGGAATAGCGATGCGTCCGGGGCCGCGTTGAAGTGCAAACGCGGCTGGCCAATGTACGATGGGTGTTCGGCGCCCTCCACGTGCGCAAAGCCGATGCTCTTGGTCCATTCCCCTTTTTCGAGAAAACGCAGATCGCCCGTGGTAAGGAACGCCGTGTCGTAGCCGTTTGCGGCGAGCACTGTGGGCAGTGAACCGGACGGGCTCCAGTAACCATCATAGGCCCTGCTGCCGCCGTATCGACCCACGGAGGGCAGGGGCGGCTTGCCCGTGAACAAGGCGATGAGCCCATGGTCGGTCGTAAAGCCATTGGCATGAAAGTTGGTGAACCACCGGCTGTGTTCGGCGATGCGATCAAGCTCCGGCGTCCAGCCTCTGCCGCCCAGCAATGCGGAGTGGTAAGCCGACAAGGATTCCACAACAACCAGCACGATGTTCTTTTGCAGGCTGGCGCCATCCCTGCACGCCGTGGCGAGATCGCTCACGCGCTGCGCGGATTTCCCGAATTCCTTGCTATAGGCGCGCGACACCCCCTGATCGAAGTTCATCGCAAACCAGTTGCGAACCCACTCCTCGACCACGAACTGGAATTGCCCGGATGCTCCAATGGCTGCCCCGGCGAACGCGCACAGCGCTACGCCGCACAGCACAGCCGCGCCCCGTTTGTGGCTGCCACGCGCGCGAAAGGCAAACCACAGAATGGCCACGACCAACGCTGTCGCGCCGAGCAAAAGCCAAACCCATGCCGCGCCGAAGTAAAGCTTGACGAAAGTGGCGATGGCGCCAAATTCGGCGCCGAATTTCTCGATGTCGGCAAGATATAGTCGCACGGTAAGAATCTTGAATAACATCACGTCAACCAGCATGAGCAGCAGACAGCTCAGTTGCAGGATGATAACGACCCGTCTCACTAAACTCGACCTGAAGAATAACTGCACCGCCCCCAGCAACCCTAGCGCGCCGACGACCCACAAGTCACTCGCGAAGGTCTGCCAGAAAATGCAGGATTCGCAACTGCCCGCATTTTCGAACGTATTGCGAACGAGAATTCCCCGCGCAAACGCGAGCGCGACAGCGATGCACAGGACGATGATCGGCGGCAGGAGTCCGGAAGGGCGCAGTCCCGATTCACCGGTTTCCGGAATTGGTCCAAGGGGGCGATTTCGATGGCTGATCATGTTGCTTTCAATTCGCGTTTCTTGTCCAAATCATCTGAATTACGCGGTGGGAATTCCGGGACAGGGCGGAATCCTCGCACGCTTTCCTGCGGCTCCACAGAAACGACAGTGAGTAGCGGGCAGCGCTCCGGAGCAGAGACCTCGCAATGTCGGTAAAAGTTCGCTTAGTGCCCGTAAGCCGTCCTACTGGGGCAGTTTGCCGCAGTCCGCATGGCTCATCCCATCCCGAATGTCCCGCTCCCATTGATTCGCATCCTCCCACGTCTGCCGCAATTCCAATCTCTGCAGCGCACCCACATCCTGACGCCAGCAGAGTACGTCCGTTGGCCAGACGATGTTCGATGCGGAATCGCCGGCCGGAGTGGAATTCATTTTCCCAATCGCCTCGCTTAGAGGGTAACGCTTCAACATGGGGATCAATTGCTGCCTCATCATCGCAGGGATCTGCGGCAACTTGGCGGGCACGAAGACGAGCATGCTTGAAAGCAGCGGCTGTTGCTGGATAGGCGGCAAGACCATTGCGCCCTGCGCACTGCGCGCAAACGGCGCCGCGCCTATGGCATCGGGAGCAAAAACAAACGCGTAGCCGTCGGCGCGCATGGATTCTTTGAGGCCCGGCAGCGCCGAGACCAGTTGCGACATTTGTATTCCAGCCACCCGCCAGTCGCGCAGGGCGGCGTGCAGCAGCGCCGCATGCGCACCGAGCAACGCCAATCCGAGGACAGACAGCGCGCGCATCGAAACTGCCGATGGACCGGCGAAGCGCCGCACTCCAAAGGGTATGCCGAGCCACACCGCCGCCAGTGCACTCGTCGTGTAGAAGATCCTTCCTCCCTCACCGCTCACCGGGAGACCGGAGAGATGGGGAAGCAGCAAAGCGAGCGACCACAGGATTGCCGCCAGCAGACCGATCCCCACTCGCCGCACGGACCGGTCCAGGACAGCAGTTATCAATCCCGCCGCCACCAGCAAGGCCGACAATGCGCCTGCCAGCGCCAGCAATGCCTTGTTGGGAAGCGCAGCGGACAACCAGGGCAGCGCGTCCTTCAGCGCTGACAACCAGCCGCCCTCGGCGATGCGCTCGAGCGGGTGCGTTCCAGGATAAACCTGCAGCATGCTTCCGAATATTGCCTGACGAAGTGCAAAGTAGCCCGCAATCAGCAGCAGCCACGGCGCAAGGTCGCGAACGATTTTTTTCCAGCGTGCGGCCCACGGTGCCTCTCCGTGCTTGACCCAGGCCAGGCAGCCGATCAATCCGGGCAGAATCGCCCCCGATTCCTTGCTGGCCAGTGCCAGCACGCCGCAGGCCAGAGCCCCGAGTTCAAAGCGATCGAAGCCTGAACGTGACTGCAGATAGAGCGCTGCCGCCCAAATGGAAAAAGCGGTAGCGAAGATGTCATAGCGGCCGGAAATCCACGCGACCGCCTCGGCGTTCGTTCCACAAAAAAGAAACAGCGCAGTCGCAAAGCAGGGGCCGAAGCGCGATGAAGATTCCGGCTGCAATGCGGAACTGATACGGTACACGGCGGCGCCGGCTGCAAGATGCCCCGCGAGATTGACCAGATGCCATGGCACCGGATTCGGCCCGTGCATGGTCAGGTTCAGTCCGAATGAGAGAAAGGCAAGCGGCCGGTAGTAATGGCTGGGCGCGTCGAGTCCGGAACTGAATTTTGAAAAAAGCCGGCTCCACAGCTCTCCGTGGTCATGCCATCCTGACAGCACATAGATCACCGACATGTCGTCGCTCAGGAAGTGTCCGCCCATCACGGACGCATAAAGCGCCACGCATACCAGGAAGGGCGCGACGACGACAGCGCGGCCGCTCATGGTGTGCGCTGGGTGAGCACTCGACGATCAATTTCCGTCATGATTCCAGCACGGTTCTGCGCAAATGTCCGGGCACTGAGCGGAGCGCTGCCAAATGGCGCGGTATCGATCACGGTTTCAAAGCGGGCGTTCGCAGGATCCAGATATGTCGGGAACGTACGTGCCAGCGCAGCACCCACCGGATCCGTCGGATGTACCCAGGCGTGCGCATTCACACGCGTCGTATTGTTGATGATGGTAACGGCGCGGGACGGGCCGAACGGGTCCAGCGCCCAGCCATGCAACGTGACAGTTGAAGAAGATAGCGTATTGTTCTTCGGTTCATCCACCACGCCTATCGCAAGCGGCTGCTGTTTCCAGGCCGAAAGCCAGAGCGGACTCGAGATCGGAACGGCAGCCACAGTGGCGAGCAACGCCCAGTCAAACCATGATGCGCTCGGCGCGGCTGTCGCCGAAAACGTTCTCGCACCAGTGAAAAGGGGCGCGCTCAGCCGAGTTGCCAGCGAGACCGCGCCGAGAACAACCAGCACATACAAGGACACGTTGCCCAGATGGGTGTGTCTCTGAAACTCCACCAGCCCGTCGCCGAAGACGCTGGTCAACATCGTGTATACAGATATTCCGCCCAATGCGCCGCCCAACACTGGTTTCAGAGACGGCGATCCAAGACGGATGGTCGTGGCTATCCATGCCGACAGCGAAACAGCGAACGTCAGGAGTGTTGCCAGCAGCACGCCAAGGTAGACAGCAAGCGGCAGCCGCTACACCGCCGGCGCGATCGAAAACGCGAATACGGGGTTCTGCTCCTTCAGCGTGGCATACAGTTTGTTTTCCTCGATTCCGACGTATCGCAACAGCGCCGGTTGCGAGAGCGGCGCCGCTTTCATCAGCGCGCGGACCGCGATCATGGGTTCTGCCGCAAGAAGCTTGATCACCTGGAGCCTGGGCAGTGTCATCACGTCCGGGCATCGAGCGCCGATGTTCTCGCCCATCCTGACGTACCAGTTCGCGCCGATGACGGCGGCACACTCCGCAGGCAGCCCAAGTTGCGCCAGCGCGTTTTCCTGGTTGCCGGCAGCCGGCAGTAGCGTGCCCAGCACCACATTCACATTGTTGGCGGCCCTGATGCTGGGCGGCCTGGGAATCACCACGGCTTGCAGCGCAACCACCGCGCAGGCTGCGATACCCAGGGGCAACGCGAGTCGCTGCCGGTTTTGCCAGATCGCCGGCCATGCCAACAGGAGCAGACAAGCGGGAAGCAGCGCGTGTTGCTGGCGCGACAGGCCCAGACCCAGCAATGCGACCCCGAACGCCAAATACCATCCGCCGCGATCCGGTGCGTTTCCGACGATCATGAGCAGGCACATCACCGCCGCATAGGCAAAGAACACCGCGGCAAACTCGGTATAAAGCGTGTTCAGCCACAAAGTCACCACGGGGTCGGCCACCACCACCATAAATACCACGGCGTGCGCCAGCATCCAGCGTGGCCGGTCGCGGAGCAGGCAGGTGAAGATCAGCGCCAGCAGCACCAGCGCAATGGCCTTGACCGCGCCCACATAGCGCAAATCCATCGCAGTCGGGGTGGCCATGCCGGCGTCGGCTGCGAGCTTCCAGGTTGCCATTGCAATGCCGGTGAAGAGCAGTTCGGAACTGGCATAACACTCATCCGGGCGATGCTCGCCTTCGACGTACTGCGCGATCGGGGCCTCGCGGTGCGCTTGGTACCGGGCAGGCTCAGGCAGATCCGGCCAAAGCCCGAAGCAAGCCGAGGTCCGCCCCATGTCGAATTGGTTGGCGTAACCGAGCACGGGCTGATGGCCGGCCATCCAGCCGATACGCACCGTTCCCATGACGAGTAACAGAACCGCAAGAAGGAGTGCGAGGCGACGGGGCAGCATGGCTGGGGCGATTATACTTGGAGGTCATAGCGATTGTTCACGGAAGCTCGAGCAATGACTCTTAGTGATGCGCTGGCGGCGCTACGCCCCCGGCAATGGGTAAAGAACGCTTTCGTTCTGGTCGGAACGCTGTTCGGACATCGCTGGGCAAGTGAGAACCTGTTGCACGCGGGACTGGCGTTCGCGGCGTTCTGCCTCGCCTCGAGTGCGGTTTATCTCTACAACGACTGGATCGATCGCGACGCCGATCGCAGGCACCCGGTAAAACGCTTCCGGCCTATCGCCGCCGGCCGGCTGAGCGGGGCTCAGGTCGCGGTCCTGGCGGCGCTCGCGGCCGGCGGAGCCTATGCGCTCGCTGGCGTCCTCGGTCCTACGATGGTGTTCCTGGTGTCGGCCTATCTGGGTCTGAATATCGCCTACACACTGTGGCTCAAGCACATCGTGATCGCCGACGCGTTTGCCATTGCCGGCGGCTTCCAGTTGCGCTTGTTTGCAGGGACAGTCGGGCTCGGCATTCTGCCGTCGCATTGGCTGTTGCTCTGCGGATTCGCGCTGACCTTGTTGTTGGCGCTGGGCAAGAGGCGGGGTGAACTGGTGGCGCCGGGCGCATCGGGCAGTACCCGCAGCGTGTTGGGAGACTACTCGCTGCCCCTGCTCGACCAGATGCTGGGAATCTGTGCCACGATGACGCTGGCTGCGTACGGCCTGTACACCATCAGCCCCGACACGGTGGCGGTGCACGGCGCCGCGGATCTCCCCTATACGATTCCGATCGTCACGTACGGCCTGTTTCGATACCTGTACGTCTTGCGCATCGACGATGACGGCGATCCCAGCCAGCTGCTATTTGCCGACCGTCACCTGCTGGCGACGGCCGTTCTGTGGCTTGCTGCAGTCGTCCTGATCATGCGCTGATCACTGCAATACGTCGGCAATCGCTATCGCCACGTACTCGATGTTGCGCGAATTGAGCGCGGCCACGCAAATGCGGCCGGTGTCGATCGCGTATACGGCGTGCTTTGCGCGCAGCGCATGCACCGCTTCCTTCGAGAGTCCCGAATACGAAAACATCCCGCGCTGCCGCAGTACAAACGAGAAATCGACGGAAGTACGCTGCTTGAGCTGATCGACCAGCTGCCGGCGCATCGCCCTGATGCGGTCGCGCATCTCGCCCAGTTCGTTTTCCCACAGGCTGCGCAACTCCGGCGAGGCGAGGACTGCCGCGACAATCTGGCCGCCGTGGGTGGGCGGGTTGGAATAGTTGGTGCGCACGGTGCGCTTGACTTGCGACAGCACGCGGGCGGCCTCCTGCGCATCCGCGGTGACGATGGACAGCGCGCCGACGCGCTCGCCATAGAGTGAAAACGATTTGGAGAACGAGTTGGCCACCAGCAGGGATCCCGGGGTTGCCGCAATTCGCCGCACGACGCTCGCGTCAGTATCGGTGCCTTCGCCGAATCCCTGGTAGGCCAGATCGAGCATCGGAACCAGCCCGCGATCCCGGACCCGCTCGATGATGGTGGTCCATTGCGCATCCGTCGGATCGACACCGGTCGGATTGTGGCAGCACGCGTGCAGAACGATGATGGAGCCGGCCGGCATGGAGTCGATCGCTTCGAGCATCCCGGCAGCGTCAAGGCCATGCGTCCCGGCATCATAGTAGCGGTAGTTGTTGACCCGGAATCCGGCGTTTTCNNTCTCCCAGCTCGGATCGCTGATCCAGACTGCGGCGTCCGGCAGCAGGCGCCGCAGAAAGTCCGCGCCTATCTTGAGCGCGCCGGTCCCGCCCAGCGCTTGTACCGTGACGATCCGCCCCGAGCGCACCGGCTCGCTATCTGCGCCAAACACCAGAGCTTGCGTGGCCTTGTCGTAGGCCGCGATACCGTCGATGGGGAGATAGCCGTGCGAGGCCGCCTTGGCGGTCATCTCTTTTTCCACCCGCTTCACGCATTCGAGCAGCGGCAGCTTGCCGGTATCGTCGTTGTAGACGCCGACACCCAGGTTGACCTTGCACGGATTCGGATCCGTATTGAAGGCCTCGGTGACGCCCAGTATGGGGTCGCGCGGCGCCATTTCGAGCGCGCCGAAGAGGGAGGTGGGCATGGGAGCGTTCATGGTGATACGATCAAAGGTTTGCCAGCCCTCTATTCTACCCATGTCCGCCGAGTTCCCGAACAGTCCGTTTCGTTTGCATCTCC
>PLYG01000413.1 GCA_003153335.1 Betaproteobacteria bacterium
GGCCGCCTGCAAATGCTCGGGCGAGCGCGACACGATAGCCACCCTGGCACCTTCCTCCGCGAACAGGCGCGCGCACGCGAATCCGATGCCTTTGCTGCCGCCGGTAACCAGCGCAATTTTGCCCTCAAGTCCGAGTTTCATCGTCGTCTCCTGATGCCAGTTGTGTTTGCGGTTGTCGTCGTGCCAAGCGAAGCGCGAACCAAGCGCCGACATGATACGTCAGCAGCGCCAGCAAGATTCCCGTGGCCAGCGACGCGCCCACGCCAAACCAGTCGAAGGCGGTGGCGCCGGCATCGGCCAAGTTGCGCACGAGCTTGAAGATGTCATCGCTGCGCCAGTGCTTGAGCGGCAACGCCGGATCGAACCAGTGCGCCGCGCGCGAGACCAGGATAGCGCCCGCTTCGTAGTAGTCTCCGCTCAAGGACACGAACGGCGCGTACGCGACCGGCACCGACGCTCCCAGCAGCCAAGGGCGCCAACCGGGTCCGGCCAGCGGCCGCGCCGCGCGCTTGAGCAAGGGCACGCCGATGGCGATGGTCAGCAGAAACGGCGCCAGCACCGTGGCGAGATAGATCGCATCGTTGCCGTGCGTGTCGAACCCGGTCAACTGTCCCGCGTAGCTGGAGCCGGCGACGACGAACGGAAAAATGCGCGCCAGCAGCACACCGCCGTACTCCGGAGAAACCTCCAGCCGCGTGACGTCGCCGCCGGTCAGCAGGCAGCCCCAGGCATGGAACAATTCGTGTATCGGCACATAGACAAACCAGGCGAGCGCGAAGGCGATGCCGGCAAACGCCAGCCCCGCAAAGCCGCGATCGCGCATTGCGTCCAGCGCGGCGATGTAGTCCCGCGCCGGCTCCGCAATCAGTCGCCGGCAGAATGTGGCGAACCCTGTTGTCTCGTTCAATTCAATCCCGGGTCAGCACGTGTGGGCGCAACGCCTGCCACGCCAGCAGTTTTTCATCAAACGAAAGCGTGTAGGCGGGCGACGATGAAGGCAGCACCAATGTTTCATATCCGAGCGCCGCAATCCGCCGTTCGGCGCTGCCTGCCTTCTTCCCGTTCATCGCAATCAGGCGCAGATGCGGCGCGTGCGCGGCCAGCCAGTCGAACTGCGCGAGCGACGCGTTGCGGATGTCGCCGTCGAGACTGCCCTCGCGCTCGCACCCGGTGATGATGTCCCAGACGCCGATCCGGTGCCGCGCCAGCCGCTGCAGGCGTTTGGGGTAGGGCAGCTCGGCCAGCGGCTCCGCGAGCACATCGCCCAGCAGCCGCCAGAACTGGTTGCGCGGATGCGCGTAGTACTGGCTCTGGCGCAGCGACTCCTCGCCCGGAAAACTGCCCAGCAGGAGCACGCGCGCCGCCGGTGAAATCGCAGGCGGCAGGCCTTGTTTCACCATGCGCGCGGCCACGCCGACATCTGCCATGCATAGTCGGTGGCGATGCCGGCGAATACGGCGAAGCCGAACCACGTGTTGTGCAGGAACGCGCGAAAGCAGCGGCCGCGATCAAGCTCGCGAATCAGCGTGTAGTGGTAGCGGCCAAGCGCTGCCGCGGCGAGCAGTCCGGCGTAGAACAATGCGCCCAGGCGCAACCAGAACCCGATGCCCGCCAAAATCAGCAACGCCAGCGCATAACAGATTACGACCGCGCGCACTGCGTGCCGGCCGAAGGTGATCGCCGAGGTGCGGATGCCGATCCGGATGTCGTCGGGATAGTCGGCTAGCGCGTACTCGGTGTCGTAGGCGATAATCCAGAAAAAGTTGCCCAGCAGCAGCATCCAGGCCAGTGGCGGAACGTAATTGGCGACGGCCGCGAAGGCCATCGGAATTCCGAAGCTGAAGGCTATCCCCAGATACGCCTGCGGCAGGCTTAAAAAGCGTTTGGCGAATGGGTAACTCGCGGCGATCAGCACGGCGGGAATCGACAGCCACTTGGTCAGCGCATTGAGCGGCAGGATCAACATCAGCGCGAGCAGCGCCAGCACGGTACCCACCACCAGCGCTTCCCAGGGTTCGATTTCGCCGGCGGCGAGCGGCCGGTTTTTAGTGCGCTCGACCTGCGCATCGAAATCGCGATCGGCCCAGTCGTTGATCGCGCAACCGGCGGAGCGCATCAGCAACGTGCCCACCACAAACATCGCCAGCATCGAAAAGGGTGGCGAGCCGTCCGCCGCAATCCACAGCGCCCACAAGGTCGGCCACAGCAGCAGCAGCGACCCGATAGGCTTGTCCAGTCGCACCAGCCGCTCGTAAGCGTCCAGCCGGTGCAGCACCGCAGTCCAGGCGCTCATTTTGCGATCATGGCCTCGAACATCGTTTCGGGAGTGGGGTAACGCAACTGCCACCGCAATTCCTTTTTGGCCCGCGCATTGACCAGCCGCCGCGATTCGCGCATAAACGACAACAGCATAGTGGGCACCACACCTTCCGCGGCACGCCCCGGAATGCGCGGAGGGCGCGGCAGGTGGAATGTATCGGCTACCAGATCGAAGTACTCGCCCATCTTCAGCTCCGCCTCGTCACTGATATTGTAAGCGCGCTGCGGCAGTCCCCGCGTGATCGCCGCCACGCACGCGCGGGCCAGATCTTCTGCGTGCACGTGGTTGGTGTAGACATCATCCTCGGCCTCAAGC
>PLYG01000320.1 GCA_003153335.1 Betaproteobacteria bacterium
CCCAGCCGTCGAGGCAGGGAATGAGCAGCGTGATGATGCGCGTGCCATGTATCGTTTTGGCCTTCTCGACCTTGCGGATCAGGTCGGGCAGGAAGCCGACACTCGCGGTGGCCACGTAAGGCACTTCGTGTGCCGCCATGATCTCGGTGAGGTTCTTCTTGCGCGAGGTCTTGCCCGCGGGGGTCGAGCCGGTGCGCGCCAGATGCGGCGTCGACGAGGACTTCTGCGCCCCGGTGTTCATGTAGCCTTCGTTGTCGAGGCAGAAGTAGATGAAATTCTCGTTGCGCTCGGCGGCCGATGACAAGCACTGGAAACCGATGTCGTAGGTGCCGCCATCGCCGGCGAGGACGATTACCTGCGTGTCATGCTCGCCCCGCGCGTCGAGTGCCCGGCGCAGGCCCGATGCCGCGGCGGCGCTCGACTCGAGGGTAGGCTGATAGACGGGAATCTTGAGCGAGCTAAAAGGTTGGGGGCCCGCGATGATCGCCATGCAGGAGGGCGGAATGATGGCCATCGTCTTGGGCCCGAGCGCGGCGAGCACGTGCCGCACCGACAGCGCATCCATGCAACCCGGACACGCTGCGTGCCCCGAGCAGAGAATGGCGTCTTCCCGAAGTTCGAGTTTCTGCATACGAATCACCTGACCCAGACCGAATCCGGCTGCGCTTCGCTCGCGCTCGCCATCCGGACGAAATCGGCGATCTTCTCCGGCGAGACATTGACGCCGCCCACGCCCGCGAGGTAGCCGTGAATCCGGGGCGCCTCAGGCATGCCGTAGAGCGCAGCGCGCAATTCCTGGTGCAGCACGCCGCCATGACCGGGCGAATAGTTGCGATCGAGTACCAGCACCTCGGGAACACCGGCCAAGCCGGCGCGCAGCGCCTGCACCGGCAGCGGCCGGAACAACCGCACCTTCAGCAGGCCAACCGCCACGCCCGCATCGCGCATCGCATCGACCGCGTCGCGCGCGGTGCCGCACATGCTGCCCATTGCCACGATGACGATACGGGCGCCTTCGCAGCGGTAGTGCTCCACCAATCCGTAGCCACGGCCGGTGAGCTCGCTCCATTCGCGGTCCGCCTCGAGCGCGGCCGCCGGAACCTGGTCCATCGCTGCGCCCAGCGCCTGCCGGTGGCGATAGAACATGTCCTGCGTCACCACGTTGCCCCAGGACTCGACCTTCGCGGTGTCGAGGCGATGTGCAGGCGCATACGGCGGCAGGAAGGCATCGACCAGTTCCTGCGCCGGCACGCGCACCGGCTCGAGCGCGTGCGAGACGTAGAACGCGTCGAGATTGACCATCACCGGCAGCAGCACCCGTTCGGCGACCCAGAACGCCTGGAGCACCGTATCGAGCGACTCCTGCGCGCTCTCCGTGTAGTACTGGATCCAGCCGGTGTCGCGCTGCGCGAGGCTGTCGGTCTGGTCGGGCCAGAACGCCCAGGGCGAGGCCAGCGTTCGGTTCACATTGGCCATCACGATCGGCGCCCGCGCGCCGCTCGCGTAATGGAGCAGTTCGTGCATGAGCAGCAGGCCCTGCGAGGCGGTCGCCGTGAACACGCGAACGCCCGCCAGCGAAGCCGGGATGCAGGCGGCCATCACCGAGTGCTCGGACTCGGGCGTGATGACCTCGGCATCGAACACGCCGTCGGCCTGGAATTCGGTGATCTTCTCGAGAATCGGCGTTTGTGGCGTGATCGGATAGACCGGGACCACCTTGGGTCTGGCCAGGCGCGCGGCCCAGGCAACCGCGTGGTTGCCGGTCAGGAGCATAGTCTGCTCCGGTACAAAGGTTTCGTCGCGCGCGTTCATCGCGCCTCCTCGAACATCTTCATCGAGCCGGTCGGGCACTCCTTGACGCAGATGCCGCACCCCTTGCAGTAATCGGTCAGGACCACATAGACGTCGGCCTCGCGTTTCACCGCAAGATCGGGACAGTAGTGAACGCAGTTGTCGCACTGGATGCACGTGCCGCAGGAGAAGCAGCGCTCGGCCTCAGTGAGCGCTTGCTCGAGATCGAAGCCGATCTGAACTTCGAAATCGCAGGCGAGCCGCTCCGCGGCGGGGAGCCGCTGCAGGGCCGCCCGCGCTTGGCCCGGGTAATAGAACGAGTTGATCGCCGCGAGATTGACGACGGGCTCGGCCCCGACATCCGCGCCGGCGTCGGTGTTACCGCCGTCCGCGCCTTGCTCGCTCCCGCGCAACAGGCGGTCGATCTCGCGCGCGGCGCGCTGGCCCATGCCGATCGCCTCGGTCACGAAACGCGCCATGCTCGCGACGTCGCCGCCGGCGTACACGCGCTCGAGGCTCGTCGCCTGACGTTGATTGGCCTTGAGCAGCGCGCCGTCGGCTTCGAGCGCGGCTTCGATCGGCGCGAGGTCGGGATCCTGCCCGATCGAGGGAACGATGGCATCCGCCTCGAGCGAGAATTCGCTGCCTGCGATCGGAGTCACCGTGAATTGGCCGCGCGTCGCACCCGCGTCGAACCGCACGCGCACGCAGCAGAGCACGAGGCCTCTTCTGCCCGTGTCAATGGCCTGGGTCAGCATGGCGCCGTCGACCAGCGTAATGCCTTCCTCGAACGCTTCGGCGACTTCCTCGCGCTGCGCCGGCATCTGCGCCACACCCTCGAGCGCGAGGATCGTGACCTCGTGCCCGGCGCGCCGCGCGCTGCGTGCGACATCGATGGCGGCACGGCCGCCGCCGATCACGACCATGCGCTTACCGAGGATGGGCGCCACGCCGGTGTTCGCACGCGCCAGGTAGTCGGCACCGTCCATCACCCAGTGCCGGGTGTAATCAAGTCGCGGCAGGCGCTTCTGGCAGCGGGCGCCAATGGCCAGGTACACCGCATCGAATCCGGCGCGCAGGCGCTCGAAATCTTCGGGTGTCTCCATCGATTCACCGCAGCGCACGGCTATCCCCAGAGCCACGATGCGCGCGATCTCGCCGTCGAGCACGGATCGCGCGAGGCGGTACGACGGAATGCCGTAGCGCATCAGTCCGCCCAACTCAGGACGGGATTCGAACAAGGTGACCGCGTAACCGCGTCTGCGCAGATGGAACGCGGCCGACAGCCCCGAGGGCCCCCCGCCCACGACCGCGACCCGCTCCTTGCGCGTTGTTTCGATCGGTGCAAACTGCCAGCCTTCCGCGAGCGCCCGGTCGCCGACATAGCGTTCGAGCCGGCAGATCGCCAGCGACCCGTCATAACCGTCGCGATTGCACGCGGCTTCGCACGGGCGGTGGCAAATGCGCCCGGCCACTGCGGGAAAGGGATTGTGGCGGGTGAGGATCTCCCAAGCGCCGCGAAAGTCGTGCGCGCGGGCACGGCCTATCCACTCGGCGATGTCGCCGTTCACCGGGCAGGCGGCGTGGCACGGTGACGGGGCGTGGATGTGCTGCGGCAACGCGGCGCGCCACGTGCCGGTCTTGAACACTTCGGTGCTGCCGGTGGTCCAGATGCTCGGAACCGCATCGTTCGCATTCATGCCGCCATCCTCTGCAACTGCGCCTCGACCCACCGGTAGCCCTCTGCGCAAGCCGCGATGTTCTCATCGTGCAGTTTCGGCGCCTCCTCGGTGAGCGCGCGGGCCAACACCTCGAGTTTCGGCGCCTCGATCGCCCGTGCAAACGCGCCGAGCAATGCGGAATTGACGATCCGTCCCAAGCCGTGGCGGCGTGCAATCGAGATGCCATCGACCGGCATCACCCGGTAGCCCGGCAGCTTTTCGGCGAACTGCTCGGGTGTCCTCGACGAGTTGACGACGATCAGCGTGTCGGGGCGGGCTGTCGCGAGCAACCGGCTTTCAAGCAGGGTCGCGTCGAAGCAAAGGACAGCGTCGGCCTGCTCGATGTCGCAGCGCACCCGGATCGGACGGTCGTCGACGCGAATGAAGGAACTCACGGGCGTGCCTCGCCTCGCGCCGCCGTAGCTCGCGAAGGACTGCACTTGGCGCCCCTCGGCGAAGAACGCCATCGCCAGCAGGTTGCCGGCCGTCTGCGCGCCCTGACCGCCTCGGCCTTGAATGATGATCTGCAGCAAAGGCTGATCTCCTATGGCATCCGGCGCGACGGGCGGGCGTGCATGCCGGGGTGCGCAGCGGACGCGAGGCGTCAATTGTCCCCTAGGCGCGCGGGCCAAACCTTGTTGCAGATCAAAAGATCGCGATACCGCGCTGCGTCTCCTGTTCCTGATGGAACGATCGGGTCAGTCAATTACGACCTCTGCACCGGGTCCGCAGCAACCGTCTGCTTTAGGTCGCGATGTATAACCTCTACATAGCAACCCGAAGTCATCGGTGCTCGTCACCGACGGCAAGCGCATTCCGGACTTCATCGACAAGGTATTCGAGATTGCGCTCAGCGGCAGTCCGGGGCCGGTGCATCTGAGCATATCGACCGATCGAGTGCAGGTGCTGGGCAGCGCGCCGGATGCCGGGTTTCCTGCGCAGATCCAGCTCGTCGCCGCGATGAATCCCTGCATTAGCAGTGATTCCGGCGCTTGCAACGGCTAGTGGTTCCGCGCCAGGTCGCGGCGGTCATGGCGGCGGCGGTCAGGACCGGGCGGCAAGCTTGACCAGCTCTTGCACTTCTCCCAACTGGTCCTTCACCAGCCAGTGGGTTAGATCGCCGCTCGATACGACGGCGAGCACCTTGCCGTTTTCCACAATGGGCAGGTGCCGGAACCGCCGCTTGGTGACCAAC
>PLYG01000196.1 GCA_003153335.1 Betaproteobacteria bacterium
CACCCACACGATTTCCTGAAGAGCCTAACCTTTATTGGGAGAATCAAAATGAAGATGTTGAGAAGAATTCTTGCCAGTATTGCGCTCGGTATTCTATGGATAAGTGCTGTTGCGCCTGCATCGGCGGCAGGACCGCGGGATATGTTCCTGGAAAGCGAAAGTCCGCTGAAATTATCGGAAACCGTCGATGCGATCAAGGCGGAGGCGGGCGCCCTAGGCTGGGGCACGCTCGCAACGCACGACTTGGCCGGCATCGCGGCGAAAAAAGGATTCACCATTGCACCGATAATGATCTTGGAGACGTGCAACGCCAAATACAGCGTGGAACTGATCAACAAAGATGAAACGCGTTATGTTTCGTCGCTGCTGCCTTGCCGTGTGGCGATCTATGAAACCAGCACAGGCAAAGTCATCATCAGCCGTCTCAATACTACGGCCTTTGGTTCTATGATGGAGCCCGCAGTCGCTGATATTTTGAAAAAAGCTGGCGCCGAAATGGAAGGGATCATCGAAAAGGTGCTGGCGAAGAAATAGGTCTTGTTCCTGGGTATCGAGTTTCAGGGAAGGGTCGGCGAGTCCGACCCTTTTCTTCAATAATCCGACCGATTGTGGCCGGGTACTGCCTGTGGCACGGACAGACCTGAATGACAGCAATCGCTGCGAAGCTGTCATTCGGCAATGACGTTGTGAGCGTCTCTTCAGGGTCGTTTGCTGAGATGCTGGCCATCAACTCGCTCACGATCAATCCGAGCCTGCGCAGCGACCTGCCGTACGACACCCTCACGGCCGGCAGCCTGAAGTTGCTGGCCGTGGCCGACCACCGGCGCAACAAGCAATTCCCGCAAGTGCAGACGCTCGACGAGACCATCAAGGGCCTGAGCTATGAAGGAATCTTCGGGTTCATCGCGCCCGCGGGCCTGCCGCCCGAAACGCTGAAGGCCCTGCACGCCGACATTGTCAAGGTGCTTGCCGATCCGGGAATCCGCGAGCAGCTCGACCGCCAGTCCATGGATGTGATGGCCTCGTCACCGGCGGAGTTCGCGGCCGCCATTCGCAGTGAGATCGAGCACTGGAAACAGGCTGTAAAGGAGTCCGGTGCCCGTCTCGGCTAATTCGTCCGTCGCCGCTTGCGCCCATGCGCCAAAAGTCCGGATGCCCTGGCCGCCATCAACGACGTATTGATGGCATAATTTCCGCGGAGACAATATGTTGGTGCCTGAGCCGCGTTGAATGCGGGCCCCCTTCACGATGAAAGTCGATTGAGATGAGAAGACTTGTCGCAGCGATCGCATTGATGATGTTCGCCGGCATCGCAGGGGTGCAAGCGCAATCCTATCCCTCGCGTCCCATTACGTTGGTCGTCCCTTTCCCGCCTGGCGGATCGACAGATGTGGCCGCGCGCATTATGGGGGAGCGGATGCGGCAGGCGCTCGGGCAGCCCGTCGTCATCGAGAATGTCGGGGGCGCCGGCGGCAGCATCGGGGTCGGGCGCGTCGCGCGGGCCGCGCCCGACGGCTACACGATCGACATCGGACAGTGGGATACGCATGTCGCCAACGGCGTGGTCTACCCGCTGACCTACGACCTGCAGAAGGATTTCGAGCCGGTCGGCCTGCTTTCCATCAATCCGCAATTGATCCTCGGCCGGAAGGCGTTGCCAGCCGATGACCTGAAGGGACTCGTTGCCTGGATGAAGGCGAACCCGGGGAAAGCGACGCTGGCCAACCAGAATGCGTCGGCACAAACCGTTGGTGTCCTGATGCAGCAGTTGACCGGCACGAACCTGCTGATGGTGCCTTACCGGGGCGCCGGCCCTGCCATGCAGGATGTCGTCGCCGGCCACATCGACCTGATCGTCGTCCAGGCGGCGGCTGCCCTGCCGCAGGTGCGGGCAGGCACGATCAAGCCGTTCGCGAACTTGTCTGCAAGCCGCTCCCCGGTGGTGCCCACGATTCCGAGCGTGGATGAGGGTGGCGTGCCGGGACTCTACGTCTCCGGCTGGTTCGGGTTTTTCGCCCCGAAGGGCACCCCGAAGGATGTCGTGGCAAAGCTCAATACCGCGATGGCACAGGCGCTCGCGGACCCGGCAGTAAAGGCGAGGTTTTCCGACCTGGGGCTGGATATCGCATCGAGCGCGCAGCAGACGCCGGAAGGGCTCGCCGCATACCACAAGGCCGAGATCGAGAAATGGTGGCCGATCATCAAGGCCGCCGGCATCAAGTCGGAATGAATCCGGAGGTTCAGCGTCACGCCCCTTGGCGGCAACCACCTCCCGAGGTCCGGCCCCAAGACCAGGAACTCGGACGTCGTCGTATCCGTTGCATCCATTCCGATCCTTCGAAGTCTCGGTTCACGCATAGGCACACCCACCATGTCCGCTAGCACGCCGCCCCAAGACGTCGACGAACTCGAAGCGTTGCTCAGATTCGTCGCTCAAGCCGCGATCGATAACGCGCCCACCGACCTTTTCCTGCGCTCGTTTCAGGCGACGGCTGAAGCGATGGCCCCGGCGATGTTCGGCCAAATCGACGACCCGTCAGCTCGCCGCGCGGCGATCGGGCAGTTTGGACGCGTTTTCTGGAGCACGATGCCCAAGCCGCAGCGGGATTGGCGTGCTGAGCCATTGCCCAAACCGGAGCGCAATGCCTCGTGTCCCTGCGGCTCGGGAAAGAAATACAAGCAATGCTGCCAGCCGTACGAGGCGCCGGCGGAAATGCTGATGCCCAGGTTGAACATGCTCAAATTCGTGCTTGATCTTTGGCCTGAAGGGAAGTTGCGCGAAATTCCCCTGCGGCGGCTCGATCCCGAGGCGCTGGCCGACACCGCGAATCAGTGGCTGAAAGAGGGCGATGGCGAGCGCGGCATCGTTTTGCTTGAGCGGTTGTTCGACGATCCCGCGAATCTCGATGAGCGCCACATTTCGTGCTTCGATGCGCTTTGCGACGCGTACCTCGAGGCCGGAATGCAGGCGGAGCGCGAGACGTTCGTCGTGCGGATTGCCCTGCATCGCAACAAGCCTCTGGCGAGCACAGCCCTGCAGCGGGCGACGGTCCTTGCAACAGACGAGGGCGACTACAAGACTGCATGGGAGCGGTTCGGCCAGGCGCTGCGGCTTACGCCGGACGCGCCATCGCTGGCGCATCTCGAAGTCCTCGTGCTCAGGTCGGAAGGGCGGCCCGACGAGGCAAAGGCGAGGGCGAAGGTCTGGGCCTCGCGCCTGCGCCGGATGGACCGGCCGGAATATGAGGACCTGATCGAATTCCTTGAACAGATGGCCGAGGACCCCGACCGGGCAATGCTCAAGCTGGCCGAGAGCAGCCGGCTGGAAGGCGACGAATGGAGCGAGCTGCTCGACGCGGCGCCCGAAGTCGAACTGTTGTACAGGATCGAGCACAACCCGATGCGCGACGAACCCTACGGCCCCGGACGCATCGCCATCGCCATGACGCCGCTGCCCGCGCTCGCACGCGTCGAACGCGAATGGCGCGACCGGTTTTTCGTGCAGAAGCCCAGTCTGGTCGATCTCTATGGAGACGCCGCCGGTGCCTGCGAGGATTTCGCGGCCGTTGCGGAATTCATGCGCGCCACTCCCGCCGCATGGCAGAGCTTCGAGATACTCGATGACCTCGTCCTGATCGCGCGGGACTGGTTCGACGACGACCACGAGTGGTTCGACGAGAACGCCGTGCTGCTGGACCTCACCGATCGTGCGGTAGAACTGCTCGAAATGTGCGTGGCAGGCGCTGGCGAGGGAAAGGCAGTCATCGCGTGGGGGGTGCTGCAAAACCGCCCGCCACTCCGTCTGGTTGCCCAGCGCATCGACGCGTTGCTCGATGCAGTGGTCGACGACGAAGACGATCTCGAGATCGTCGACTTGCAGGAATGGATGCTGGAATTGAATCCGCACGACAATCATGGATATCGCAATCCCGTGATGCAGGAATACCTGCTCGCGGGAGAGTGGCAACGCGCAATCGCGCTGGCGCAGCGCTATCCGGAGGACGTCGGCGATATGCCTTTCGACCTGGCGCTGGCGCTCTTCCAGTCGGGGCGCAAGGAGGAGGCGGCGGCGACCTGGGGCCGCGGCGCGGAGAGCACTCCGGTCATTGCTGCGACGTTGCTGGCCAGGAACCCGAAGCCGCCTGAACTTGACGGCTATGATGACGAATCCGGCGACTACGGCAACGAATACGAAGTCCTGGGCGGGCCCGAGCACGCCTGGCGCTATCGCACGCTGATGCTGGAGGCCTGGACTACATCCGGTGCGCTCGCCTGGGCGAAGACGTTACCCCGCGTCTCGGCACCGAAACCAAGGAAATCTCCGATCGGGCGAACCGAAAAGAAGGGACAGGCGCCGCCAGCCGGCCAGCCGCTACCCGACTTTTCCACGATGCTGGATGAAACGGCATTGCTGCACCAATTGGCCGGACACGGCTTCGCGACAGTCCCAGTGCACGGGATGCTGACCGCCGTGACGATGTCGCCACGCACGATGATGCCGGGCCAGTGGCTGAACATCGCGTTGGCGTTCCGAAAGGACCCGCCCACGGGCGGGATCGATGAACTTAATGTGGCGATCCAGCCATTGATGGGGCTCTACAACTGCATCAACTCCGCGTTACGCATGAAGCGCGGCGAAGGTTACGTGCCGTCGCCTGAGTTGCCGACAGCCGAGCCGGCGCAAGCGACCGAATGGGCGCGCGGCTTCATGCGCATCGTCGAACTGGGCCGCGCTGCTTGGCGTGAGAAGACGACTACGCCGCAAGGCAAGGCGGCATTCACCGCGATCGAGCGCGCTGCCGCCGGAATGGTGTCCGACGACCGCCTGCGCCAGGAACTGGCTGCGCTGGGCCTGGCCAAACAGTTGTCTCAGGGCGCGACCTGGCACGACGTGCTGGCTGCCGCGACGCGGGCGCTGGCCGCATCATAGCGGCGGGCGTCAGGCTGTGCTGATTGGCGAAGGCCCGAAAATCTTCTTCTATGATGATGACGGTCAGGCGCCTCGGGTTGCGTTTGGTTAATCCCTCAAAGAAAAGCTCCGGCAGACAAGTGAAATTGGACCGCCAGCTTTTTCGCCAGCGCCCTGCTGATCTCGCGGCGTCCGCCAAGGATGTCGCTGATCGTGCCTTGCGAGGCAATTCCGGCCAGATCGGTCTGCCTCAACCCATGTTCGGCCATCAGGTAGCGCAACACCTCGCGTGGCTCGGCTTCCGCCATGGGCGCTTGACGCTTCTCGTAGGCGTGGATCAATTCGCCGAGCGCTTCGACTAGCCCGGCCAGCGGATGCGCCTCGTTCGCGCCGCCGGCATCGAGCAAATTGTTCAAGTGTTCGATAGCCGCTGCGTAATCCGCTTTTCTTGCGATCGGCTTGAGCGGTACCAGTTCGCACAGAGCTTTGTAGCGTTTGGTAATTTTGTCGATCTCGATAGCTCCCATCATGGTCTCCAGTAGTCGTATTCGGCGTGGGTCATGACCGCGCGTACATATAGCGTTTGTGTATTGAAATGGATCGCGGCGATCAGCCTGTAGCGATTTCCGGCGATGTTGAACACGAAATAGTCACCGACCTTGTCGACCGAATTGAACACGCGCTTCAGGCCAGAGAAGCCGTCAAAGGTGCTCCGCTCGATCGGCTTGCGCCACGCTTGCAAGGGCTCGTCAGCCTCGCGCTGCCGTGTCGCGAAGTCCCGCAAAGCCTTGTTGCTGATCAGGCGCATCCAGGCATAGTATCGCAAAACGCGATACGATGTCGAACATCACCCGGCGTTCGCGTGCGCGCAAGGCTTCGTCGCGCACGCCGCCATCGCCACGCAGCAGCGAATTGGGGAAGTTGCGATAGCAATGGGTCAGCACGTCGCCCGGGCGCAGGCGCACCAGCATTTCCCGGCGCGTCGGCGGCGGATGATCGATATGCGCCATCAGCGGCAGGTCCAGTTCCTCGGCCACCTCGAGCGCCATGTCGAGCGGCGCGATGCCCGAGGAACCGCCGGCGCCGCGGCCCACACGCACCTTGATGCCGACGATCAGATCCTGATGCTCGCGCCCGACGTGCACACACTCGTGCAAGTCCAGGAGGCGCAGGTCGGATGCTTCGCCCACCATCACGGTGTGGCTGAAGGCGAAGATGCCGGCGAACGAGACGTTGAGAAAGGCGAGGTTTGCCGAACATGGCCTTCAATGCCGTTACAGACCGGGTAGCAGCGATGAACTCGTAACGCCCTGCGGTGATCTCGACGAATTCGACGCGGTCGCCCGCGTTCACGCCCAACGCCGCCCGCACCGCGGCTGGGACTGTGATCTGGCCTTTGCTGGTAAGGGTGGCGGTGGTCATGGTGATGGATGAACAGTAGGCAATGCCGCCCCTGGCGCGCTTGTGTTCTCCGGTGTCGCGAGTGGCGACTCCGCATTCACCCAATGCCCACACGTTCGTCACTTGACGATTTCGAGCAACTCGACTTCAAAGATCAGCGTCGCGCCAGGCTTGATCTTGGGCGGAGAACCGCGATCGCCATAAGCGATATCGGCAGGGCAAACCAGGCGGGACTTGCCGCCCACCTTGATCTCCTGTACGCCCTCGGTCCAGCACTTGATCACGCCGGTCAACGGAAATGTTGCCGGCTGGCCGCGCTGGACGGAACTGTCGAATACCGTTCCATCCAGCAGGGTGCCGTGATAGTGCACCTTCACCGTGTCGGACGACTTCGGCGTTGCGCCGCTGCCCGCCTTCATCTGGGTAACGATGGCGCCTGACGCGGTCTTCTTGGCGCCGGGCTCAGCGGCCGCCTTGGCCAGGAATGCAGCAGCCGCCTTCTTTTCCTTTTCGGCCCCGAGCGCGGCACGAGACCGCGCGAATTGCTGGATCTTCGGTCCGTACGCTTGCATATCGACCTTGAGCGGACGCTGCAGCGCGCCATCGGCAATGCCGGCCTTCACGATTTCGAGCTCGGCTTCGCTGAGCGCAAGGCTGGCGATGGACTGGCTGACCGCAACGCCGACGGCGTACAGGGTCTTCTGCTCGTCATTGGCAAGGTCGGCGGCGCGCACGCCGGACAAACTGATACTCAATATTGCAGCAAGGCAGAATGCGCTGATTTTCAAGATGGACCTCTTCGGCGAAAAACCGCGATAGTACCCGATTGCCGCTGCCGCGCATCGCCCCAACGCGCGGACCACCGCTGTGGGTGGCCGCCGCGGCTGCGCCACCAGCGGGCAACGATCCACACTGGGAATTGGCCGCCCAACCGCTACCGGAGAGCGCATTCGATCAGCGCCTGGCCGGGTGACCAGCCACCGCTGCCTCGTGCTGGGTACGCTTGGGTCTTCGGCGCGCCGCGTCGCCGGTGTTGGGTGCTGACGCGATCAAGGCTGGCCGCGGCGCACCGGTGCGCGGCGCACGAGCGGCATGTTCGGGCGTTCGACAATGCAAATGCGCATTCGACGGAGGTGCAGCGCTCGCCGCCTAGCGCCCGCCGATACTTGGGTTTGGCGGTTGAAATGCCTATCCTTAATCTACAGCGTCACTCACCTGGTTTCCACACCTTCAACTCGCAATGAACCGCGGCCATGACGAAATCGTTATCGGCTGTCAATAGCGTCAGTTGATTCCGAATGCAGAGCTGCGCGATGAGGGCGTCAATCGTTCCTACCTGCAGCCCGGCGCGACGACAGCGGTTGCGCAGTTCAGCCGCGTCGATGTGATCCTGTCGATCAGGGAGCAGGAGCGGCAGCGCGGAAAATCTCTCGATGATATCCAGATGCGCCCGGGGGCCGGTGAACCCCTGGAGTAACTCTTGCAGGACCAGGCCAGTGGTCACGATCGTGTCGCCACGCTCCAACGCTGCGCGCAGCGCACGCACCTCCGGCGTCGGGGAAACATTGTCGCGCCGAAAGGCCAGCGACCAAACTCTGGTATCGACGAACAAGGTCACCGGCGTGATCGCTCAGCCTTGTAGTCGAAGGATTCGTTCCACTGCAGCTTACCCATTAGGTCAATGAGTCGCTTCTGGCTGCGGCGTGCTATGTATTCCTCCAATGCGCGGGTTACCGCGGCCTTCTTGGTCTTTTCGCCGCTTACCTTCAACGCGTGGTCGATCAGATCCGGGTCCAATGCAAGATTTGTTGCCATGTGTCCCTCCTTACACATAACTCTACACAGAATGCAACTTCCTGGCAAGATGCGCCGAGGGGTCATATCAGAGGTCAAACGGAAGCGGTCAATCTGCCGCTCTACGCCGTCACCCCCACGCGGTGCCGTTTCCCAATACGCAGGTGCTGCTGATGTTGCACTGGCACGCCTTCCGCCACGATTTTCTGTTCGACGCCACCGAGGCGCGACCTGCCACGTTCCACTCGGTGCCCGCGTCGGCATTGAAGGTGAACGAACGCTGGCAACAAATGGGAACCATCGACTTGGCTGCGATGGAAGCCGCATGGGATTCAGCGGGCGTATCTCGGGGTTGGCGCCACTTCACGATCTCGCCGATCCTGGCGGCAAGCGGGTCTTGACGAGCATCTCTTCCGGCTCGTTAAAACCGTGGTCAGTACTGGGAAACGAGAGCCTCGTGCATGGCCCGCGCGGCGCGTTTTCCGGCGCCCGCCGCCAGGATCACCGTGGCGGCGCCGGTCACCGCGTCGCCGCCTGCGAATACCAGCGATTTCGAAGTGAGTCCGGTTTTCTCGTCGGCCACGAGGCAACCCTTCTTGTTCGTGAGCAAGCCTGATGTGGTCCGGGTCAGCAGCGGATTCGGCGTCGTCCCGATTGCCAGCACCACGTTTTCCACCGGGAGCACGAACTCCGACCCCGGAATCGGGATCGGACGCGCCCGCCCCGATGCGTCGGGCTCGCCGAGCTGCATCTGCTGGCACTTGAGGCCGCCCACCCAGCCGCTGCCGTCGTCGATGA
>PLYG01000316.1 GCA_003153335.1 Betaproteobacteria bacterium
TTGCGAGCGCAAGCGAAGCAATCTCCGGCAAGCAATGGCACTACGCCGGAGGGAGATTGCTTCGCTTCGCTCGCAATGACAACGACTGTGTTGATGCTCGCTGTTAGAATTTATCTGCTAACTTTGCCGCATTCCGAATGGCTCGGCGCGGCGGCGCTTGGCTTCGGCGTCGATCAGCTTCGCGACCTCGGGATGGCGTGCCTCGAGATGGCGGAAATCGGCGAGATCGAGATGCAGCAGCTCGCAATTGGTGCGCGCCGCCACCGTCGCCGACCGCGGCTCGCCGGTGATGAGCGCCATCTCGCCGAAGAACTCGCCCGCCCCCAGCACCAGCGGCTGCGGCTTGAGATCGACGGTGACCTCGCCGGTGACGATGAAATACATGCAGTCGCCGGGCTGCCCGCGGCGGATCACCACGGTCCCGGTGGCGAAATCGCTCGGGCGCAAGAGCTGCGCCACTTCGGCAATGGTGGCTGCGCCGAGGCCCTGGAAATAGGAGACGCGCGCGACCAGGTCCCAGGTGCGGAGAAACTCGCTGCGCCGCATCTCGTAGCTGAATCCGGTGACGAGGATCGCCGTCCACAGCGCGCAGATGCCGATGCCGCACAGCATGACCCCGCCGGCGAGCAGGCGGCCGAGCACGGTGACCGGCACCTCGTCGCCATAGCCGACCGTGGTGAGCGTGCTCACCGCCCACCACAGCGCGCGCGGGATGCTGCCGAAGGTGGCCGGTTGTGCCTCGCCCTCGACCACATAGGCGAGGGTCGCGGCAATCACCAGCACCATGATGAAGCCGAGCAGCAGGCCGACCAAGGTCCGGCGCGCACTGCGCAGCACGCGGCCAAGGAGATCGAGCCCCGGCGCATAGGGGACGAGCTTCAAGAGCCAGAGGCAACCAAAGAGCTGCGCCTGCGACGCCGGCATGCGGGCCGCGAGTTCGATCAAGGGCAGAACGCTGGCGCAATCGACCAGGCCGGCGAAGCTCGTCACCCAATGCCAGCGCGCGCGCCAGGGCTCGTCCCGATGGACGGCATTGACCCACGGCGCCAAGGCCAACCGCACGCCAAACTCGACCGCGAACAGCGCCGCGACGGTCCAGATTATCGCCGGGTAGGACCAATCCCAGGGTCCGGCCATGTCCGGCTGAGTCGACACCACGATCGCCATCACGCCGGCGCCGACCGCCGCCTCGTGCACCATGCGCACCGGCCGCGCCCAGGGCCCGCGCGGCTTGGACTCGAGTAACTCGTTGATGTTTTCGAGGCTGAGCGCCATGCAACCCCTTCTCTTCTCCACAACAGGAAGAGTAGGTTCATTCCGCCGTCACCGGCAATCAGCAAATTCGCGCGGCGCCCGCGATGTGGTCCACCCCGTCACGTCAGATCATTGTTCCGCTGATCGTCGCCTGCGCGCTGTTCATGGAAAACATGGATTCCACGGTGCTGGCCACTTCGCTGCCCGCGATCGCGGGCGATATCGGCGAGAATCCACTAGCGCTCAAACTTGCGTTCACCTCCTATCTGGTCAGCCTCGCGGTATTCATCCCGGTCAGCGGATGGGTGGCCGATCGCTACGGCTCGCGCACCATCTTCGCCGCCGCCATCGTGGTGTTCATGGGCGGATCGCTGTTGTGCGCGGGCTCGAGCACGCTCGCCGCCTTCGTGCTCGCGCGCTTTGTGCAGGGGATCGGCGGCGCGATGATGGTGCCGGTGGGTCGCCTGGTGCTGCTGAAGACGGTGCCCAAAAGCGGTTTGGTCCAGGCGCTCAACTACCTCACCATTCCCGCGCTGCTGGGTCCGATCATGGGTCCGCCGCTGGGCGGGTTCATCACGCAGTACTTCAACTGGCGCGGAATCTTCCTGATCAACGTCCCGATCAGCATTCTCGGATTTGTCCTCGTCCTTCGTTACATCCCGAATATCCGCGAATCCGAGCTGCCATCGCTTGATGTATTCGGGTTCGCGCTCCTGGGAGTCGGGCTCTCGGTCCTGATGCTCGGCTTGTCCGCGCTTGGCGGCCATCTGCTGCCCGGCGCAGCTACCGCCGGCTGCATCGTGATCGGCGCGCTCGCCCTCGCGGTTTATGGCCGGCATGCCGGGCGCATCGCCAATCCGCTTCTTGATCTGAAGCTGCTGCAATTCGCGACCTTTCGTACCGGAATCGTCGGCGGCAGCCTGTTTCGCATGGGCATGGGCGCGACGCCGTTCCTGCTGCCGCTCATGTTTCAGCTGGGCTTCGGGCTCGACCCGTTTCATTCGGGACTGATCACCTGCGTGACGGCGGCAGGGGCGATGTTTATGAAAACCCTGACGGTCGTGATCCTGAAGCGCTATGGATTCCGGCAGGTCCTGACGGTCAATGCCCTGCTTGCAGCGGCCGGCACGGGCATTTGCGGATTGTTCACCGCAACTACGCCTCTCGCCGTCGTGATCGTCGTTCTGCTTTTGGGCGGCTGCCTGCGCTCGCTCCAGTTCACCGGGCTGGCGGCCATCTCCTTTGCCGAAATCACCAAGCAGACCATGAGCCAGGCATCGAGCATGCAGAGCATGACGCAGCGG
Source organism: Betaproteobacteria bacterium (assembly GCA_003153335.1). GTDB lineage: Bacteria > Pseudomonadota > Gammaproteobacteria > Burkholderiales > Casimicrobiaceae > PALSA-1005. The sequence continues at coordinate 2,559 of PLYG01000316.1, forward strand.
CTCGCGCAGAGCATGGGCGTGGCGCTCGGCGCCTATGCGCTGCAGATATCGAGCGACCTGCAGGGCCACGACAGCGTCGTCGCTGCGGATTTCTGGCCTGCGTTTCTGGTGGTCGCGCTCATTGCCTCGGTGTCGCTGTTTTTCAACCTGGCGCTTGCGCCCGATGCCGGCGCCGAAATATCCGGGCATGCGCGCGCGCGCAAGGACGCGCCGCCGATATGATGCTCGCGCCGGTTTGCCTGAACCAAAGGGATCGGAGACGAATTGATTGCAGAACAATTCGTCTC
>PLYG01000082.1 GCA_003153335.1 Betaproteobacteria bacterium
AACGTGTAGAGCAGCCGGTGGTAGTCGTAGGGGAAGCCGTCGATCTTGTGGACGGCGATATCCAGCTTGTAGGTGCCTTCGACCAGCTCGAGGCTGTCGATGGCGAAGGTCGCTTCGGCGTCGCCGGCGAGGCGCTGCGGCGTCATCTCCTCGAGATAGGTGTTGGTGCCGTAGCAGCAGACGCCGTCGGCGTTGAACAGGCCCATGCCGAAGACGAAGTCCTCGGTCGGCTGCGCCGCGTGGACCTTCACGCGAATCGACATCGCATCGCCCGAGTGAAAGACGAATGACGGCTGACCGGCGGCGTCGAGGAAGGCGACGTCGGTGATTTCGACCTCGCGCGAGCCCCAGCGTCCTTCGGTCGCCTGAAACATGTTGGAGGTCGGATCGGCCGGATGCTCGGTGGGCTGATCCTGCCCATCCTGTCCATCCTGCGCGACCTGCCCCTGCGGCCGCGATGCGCTCTCCACCGCCCGCGCCGTCGTCGCCGCGAGCAGCGCCTCTTCGCCTTCTTCGACCTTCGTCAGATAGGCGCCGACGACGCGCTTGGGATCGCCTTCGGCTTCCTTCTGCCCGTTGTCGAGCCAGACCGCGGCGTCGCAGAAGCGCTCGACCAGGTTCAGCGAGTGCGTGACGAGGAGAATCGTCTTGTTGCTGCGCTTGAATTCCGCGAACTTGTCGAGGCACTTGTGCGTGAAGCCCTCGTCGCCGACGGCAAGCACTTCGTCCACGATCAGGACGTCTGGTTCCATGCTCGCCCCGACCGCGAACGCCAGACGCACGTACATACCCGATGAATACCGTTTGACCGGCGTGTCGAGGAAACGCTCGACCTCCGCGAAGGCCACGATGTCGTCAAATTTTCGTGTGATCTCCGCACGCTTCATCCCGAGGATCGCGCCGTTCAGGAAGATATTCTCCCTTCCCGTCAATTCGGGATGAAAGCCCGTACCTACTTCAAGCAGGCTGGCCACGCGTCCGGAAATCGAGAAGCTCCCCGCGCTCGGTTCCGTTACGCGGCTCAGGAGCTTGAGCAGGGTCGACTTTCCTGCACCATTGCGTCCGATGATCGCGACGCGCTCGCCCTGGCGAATGTTCAGATCGATCCCTTCCAGCGCCCAGAACTCCTCCAGGTTCACATTCTCCCGATTGGGTGACAGCGGATGGCGGGCACGCTCGAGCAGGGCGCGTACCCGATGCGCTACCACGTCGCGCAGAGATTGGTATCGCTCACGCCTCAAGTGACCGATCAAGTATCTCTTGGACAGCCCCCGCATCTCGATTGCGTCGTCCATTCGTTAGATAACGTCCGCAAATGCTGTCTCGGCCTTCCGGAAGTACCAAACACCCGAAATCAGCACGACAGCGACTACGGTCATTGAAATCAGCAGACCCGGAACGTAGAGTGGATACCCATTGTCCAGGACGGCCCATCGGAACCCGTCAATTGCGCCGACCATCGGATTCAGGGAATAGAGGAGTCGCCAGTTGCCGGGAACCAGATCGCTCGCGAAACCGACCGGGGAGATGTAGAACCCGATCTGCACGATGAACGGGATCACGTAGCGGAAATCCCGATACTTCACGTTGAGGGCCGCGAGCCATAAGCCGGCACCGATGGATGCCAATACCGCAAGTACGAAGAACAACGGCAGCGCAAGCATGCGAATGCTCGGCAGATACGCGTACCAGAACATCAGCAACACGAGCAGCACCAGGGAGACGAGCAGGTCGACGACGCTGCTGAGCACGGCGCTCACCGGGATGACAATCCTCGGAAAGTAGACCTTCGAAACAATGCTGGCGTCGCTGATCAGGCTATTCGCGGATTCGGAGAATGCGGTTGCGAAGAACTGCCAGGGGAGCATGCCTGCCAGCACCAGCAACGCGTAGGGCGCGTCCCCGGAGGAGAGCCCCCCGAGTTGTCCAAAGACCAGAGTGAATACGATAGTGGTCAGCAGCGGGCGAATGACCGCCCAAGCTAGTCCGATCGCCGTTTGCTTATAGCGCACGACGACGTCCCGCCATGCAAGGAAATAGAACAGCTCGCGATAGCGCCAAAGATCCTGCCAGTAACGACGTCCGTTCTTCCCTGCCTCGACAGTGATCCTCATGAACCAGCAAACCGACTCATTGGTGCCGGCCGAAGATCGGCGCAAGGGTCCGCAGCCATGGTTGACCGGGTCGCGCACCGTAGCTGGTAATCACAAACCATGCCTGTAGGCGTAGACCAAAAGATAAGGAATTCAATGGCACCTTCTGGAAGCATCGTTGGCCTGAAGGATGGGAAATTCAATTGCACTCTTATAAGTATCCTTGGCCTGACAGGCGCTGTCAATTCGGAATTGACTTCGGAATTGACTTGTCGAATTGCTGCCGAAGGAGACTGAAAAGGCCGCCAGTACCATCGGGAATTGCGACGCGAGCGCAGCAAGAACGAGCAGGACGTGCACCCGATAGTCCTCGCGCCCGCGAATCTGGGCGGGCGGATAGTCCTCGTAGCGCCCCGGCCATCCCGAATGTGTCTGGGCGGCCATCGCCAAGCCTGTGGCGACGACCACCGCAGAAGCGCAATGCCAATCTCTGCGTCCGCCAATCGACTCCGCGCCAACAGAGTATGTGCTCAACGTCCCGACGCGGCTGCAAGCAGCGCCGGTGCCGGAAACTGTGGCGACCGTGCTCGAACTCAAGGAGGCGCCTCGCGCCGATACCGGCCGCTTCGATACGCTAAGCGCGAGCGCGGACAGCACCGAGGAGGACCGCCATGCGTGTGGTTTTAGAAGTGTACGCAGCCACCCTCACAAACTACGCCGTTTAGCCACCCGTGTTGCCAGTAGATCCGAACGGGTGGTGCCATCTCTCCCGGCCATGCCTCAACGCACCAACCACCGTCTGGGTTTGCCGGCTATCACGCGATACGTGTCCGCCACAATATGCCCCATCGTAGCCGGCAGCAGACTGGCGGCTACCTTGCCTGCCAGCGCGACCTGATCCGCCACGTGGTGCCAGAACGGGGGCACTAGTCCTAGCTCACGGTCGATCTCCTCAATTTCGCGGTAGAGTTCGATGACGTTGCCGAACTGCATCGACACGCCGCCTACAGGTGTGCGGTCCACGATGATCGGCACGAAAAGCGGCGCCTTGCGGATCACATGTTGCAACAGCAGATGCGCATCGCCAGCGAGGCGAAAGCGCGTGTCGAAGGGTTGCTCTCCGAACAGCACCGAGCGATGGTGGAACACGCCGGAGTGCGGAGGCAGCGCCGGCCGCCCGATTTCCCAGCGCCTGCGCATGCCTTCCCACGGCTCGCCGACTTCCTCCAGTACTTGCCGCCCTTGCTCGCTGATGTTCTGCACGCGGCCGTAGACCACGTCGAATCGCGGGTGGGCCCCGGACAGATGTGGCGCCATCCGTTCCAGAACGTTGTTCGCAGCAAGTTCGTCGCCAGCCCCGAGAAAGAGGATCCACTCGCCCCGGGCGTGCCGACACGCCTTGTTCCAAGCATCGTAGATCCCCTCATCGGGCTCGCTGATCCAGGAGGCGAGCTCCTCGCTTGCGCGCAGCAGGTCGACGGTACCGTCCGTCGAGCCGCCATCGACGACAAGCCATTCGAACCTCGGGCCGATCTGTTCTCGGAACGAACGAATCGTGTGCGGCAACGCCGCGGCGGCATTCATAGTGGCAGTGACGATGGTCACCAGCGGCGCGGCGCCATCTCCGCCGTACGCACCCCGCCATCTTCCGGTCTCCCCGTCAGCCGCTTGGGAATTCGGGCTAAGTAGCGCGGCGGCGTGATCAATCGGTGACATTTTCCTGGTCGCCGGAGACACGCCTCTGCTTGCTCATTTCAATGACCATATGTCTACTCCTCGCTGAGGCATGACATTAACGCAGAGCCAACAAGAGCACCACACTAGATCCGCGAAATACCGAACATACGTTTGCAACTCAAAACAATCGCCTGTGGAATAACAAATAGTAGCAGTGTCATGGCAATTCCGACAAAACTGTTAACCTCTAGAGCATCAAAGTGTCGGAGTTGAACGCGCAGTTTCGACTTCAACTGCACACGTCTTCGCGTCAGCGAAATTCCCATTTTTCCCAGTGTCGTAGTGGTTAGTGGCTCAGGTATGCATTGCGCTTTGGACGCCGCAAGAAAACGAAAAAATAACTCATAATCCTCCGCTGCCGGGTAGTCTTTGGAATAGTTTCCGATCTCTCGGAGAAGGCTTGCGCGCAACATGACTGCCGGATGAATCAGGCATGACCCGATATGCATCTTTCGACGAACCTCGCGGTCTGAGAGCGGGGCGATGAAACGGAACAAGAACTGGCCCGCTTCATCCTCGAAATTGACATCGGACGCCACAATTCCAACGGCTGGATCAGCATCCATGATCGCAATCTGTTTCGCCAGTCTTTCCTTGTGCAAAGTATCTCCGGCGTCCAGCCTGGCAATATATTTGACCCCCTCCTTTAGAGCGACTTCGAGCCCCGCATTAAGCGCAGCCTCTATGCCTTGATTGACCGAGAGCCGTACTTGCGTAATGCCCAACGGTGCCCAATCGCCCGGCCGAATCTCCAGGGCGGGATTGCTACCGTCATCGACCAGGACGACGGTGCCCTTGACGGGCCACTGTGCGGCGCGCAAAGCCTCGAGGCTCCTCACCACGCCCGCTTGATCTTGGTAGACCGGAATCAGGACTGCCAATTCAAGACTCACTCATGTATCCTTTCGCAGGCCCGACGATGGAAATGATGTCGGTCGGACATTAGACATTCGAGAACTGCATAAGATGAATATCCTGGTTACGGGTGGAGCCGGCTATATTGGCACGCACGTCTGCGTCGAGCTGCTTGATGGCGGTGATGATGTCATTGTAATTGACAATTTCTCCAACAGTACCGAGACCGCTTTGAAGCGCGTCCAAACATTGTGCGGAAAAGGCATCCACGTTGTTCCCGGTGATCTTCGAGACCAGGCTTTGGTTCGGTCCGTTTTTCGAGAGCATCGCATTGATGCGGTGATTCACTTGGCCGGACTGAAGTCCGTCGGTGATTCCACCGGAGACCCTTTGGAGTACTACGACAACAATGTTGTCGGGACGATCACGCTCTGCCGCACCATGCAGGAAGCGGGAGTCAAGCACCTCATTTTCAGCTCCTCTGCAACCGTCTATGGCAATCCTCAGTTCTTGCCTCTGACCGAGGATCATCCGCTGGATCCGACCAACCCGTATGGCCAAACCAAGTTGATCGCCGAGAACATTCTGATCGATCTCTGTCACTCCGATCCCGCCTGGCGGATAATCATGTTACGTTACTTCAATCCCATAGGTGCGCACTCGTCCGGCCAAATCGGCGAGGATCCGCGGGGAACACCGAACAACCTCCTGCCATATATCGCTCAGGTTGCAACCGGGCAGCGCGAATATCTCACCATCTTCGGCGAGGACTACGCGACGCCTGATGGGACGGGCCTTCGTGACTATATTCATGTAGTCGACCTGGCCGAAAGCCATGTGGCCGCGCTCAGACACCTTGCCCGAACCGATGGCGTTCTCGCCATCAACGTTGGTACAGGTCGGGGATATACGGTTCGCGAGGTCATTGCGGAGTTTGAACGCGCTTCTGGTCGACGTATCCCAGTTACGGTTGCCGGCCGTCGCCCGGGTGATGTGGATAAATGCTTTGCGGACCCTGGATTGGCCCAACGCCTCTTGGGCTGGGCTGCGAAGCGGGGTCTGCGGACCATGTGCTCCGACGCGTGGCGCTGGCAGAACCAGAATCCGAACGGTTACCAGAGCTCCTGAGTTGCGAGCTACAACCTACCAGGTGCGTACCACTCGTAATAAATAGTTTGTCGTTCCCGCGCAGAGCCTACTCCCGAATGCTTTAGTCGGGGCGGGAACCCAGTGGCGTTGGCTCGGAATCGGGTAGCGTTACAAACAAACGACACTGGGTTCCCGCCTTCGCGGGGACGACGACTANNACATGGTTAAAGATTTGTACATCCTTTGCTCAACTCCCTATACATCGCCCGGTATCGGTCGGCACCTATTTCCCACGACCATTCGGAACGCGCGTATTCCGCGACGGCCTCGCGAAGGCTTAAAGCATTCCCGGATTTCAAGGCGTCACGCAATGCCTGGTCCCATGCTACTGCAGCGTCGGCAACGTCCTCGCGTATACCTCCGAGCAAGAATCGCCTCGCATCGGGAATCCCTGAGGCCGTTGCTGACGAGACCATGGCAGGCGTCCCGCATGCCATCGATTCCTGGACGACCAACGGGAATCCTTCGCCCTTGCTCGGCAAGACCAGCAGGTCGGCCGCACGGTAGAGCTCGGCAAGGCTTGCGCCAGAGCGATCGGCAAATACTTTGACGTTGGGCAGGCGCCAGGTCGCAGGATCGAGTGTCGTGTCAGTCGCTCCCCACCCGGCGAACCACCATTCCACGTCTTGAAACTCCCGTGCGAGTTGCCGGAGGATACCCAGACCCTTCTTTTCCACAAATCGGCCCACAAACAGACACACCGTTGTCTTGGGGCTGCCTGGGAGCGTTTCTCGCAATGCATTGCGACTCGCGTCGTCTACTGGAAAGAACACGTGCGTGTCGACGCCGTTCGGC
>PLYG01000327.1 GCA_003153335.1 Betaproteobacteria bacterium
GCAGGATCGTCGTCTTGCCGCAACCCGAGCCGCCCATGATCGCCACGACCTTGCCGCGGGGAACGGAGAGGTTGATGTCGCGCAGGACCGGGCGCGCGCCGTAGCCGAACTTCACGTCACGCAGAATCACCAGATCAGATGCGGCAGGCGGCGATATCAAGAAACAGGTTCCCTTTAGTGGTTATTGTTGCGACGGTTGTCCGCCAGTCCGGACCGTTGGTCGCCGCGCCCCGGAACATTGTCCCGGCCTCAGTCGTCCTTGCTCAACGGGACTAACAGTCCATTGAAAAGCTACTGCGGTGGCCATCNNGCAGCTGGCCATCCTCGCTACGCTTGCCAACAGACTGCTAACGGCCGGGCCCGGCCGCTGGTGTACTTTAGAATGCGCGCAATCGGCATTATAGCCGTAACCTCCGGATGATCAGGAGCACAACCCATTGCAGGCATAGCCGCATCCAGCGCGGCGACGGAAAAACGGCGAGCCCGAACACGCGCCTGTAAGGCTGTCGTTGCAGCCATGCATCGCGCAATGCAACCAGGCCGCCACCCGCCCCGCCAGCCATGGGCTATCAGTCTGCGATCACCGCGTTCATTTCCCGGTTAGCAGCGTTTGCTCGGCATTGGCGATGCCCGCCGCCGTACCCAGCAGCACCATCACGTCGCCGCTTTGCAGCGCAGTCTCGGGTTCAGGCTCGACCATGCGCACGCCGCCGCGGCGTACGCTGGAAATCCTGGCTGCGGGGTCGATCCGGAGGTCGGCGACTTTTTTCCCGATCGCCGCAGAGCCGTCGACCAGCACCACCGAATGCAGACGCGGCTGCAGCTTGTCGTCGGACTCTGCATGATCCGTGGCACCGTGAAAGAAACCGCGAAAGAGTCCGTAACGCTCCTCGCGAACGGTGCGGATACGCCGCAAGACCTGGTTCAGCGGCGTCCCCAGCAGCAACAGCGCATGCGAGGCGAGCATCAGGCTGCCCTCCATGATTTCGGGAACCACCTCGGTCGCGCCGGCCTTCAGCNNACGGCTGCACGCCCGCAGCCAGCAGCGCCTCCTTGCGCGAGGCATCGCCGTAAACGACGGCGCCGCCGGACCCGGCGGCTTCGCGCACGCGCTCCGGATCGTTGTCCATCGCCACGAATCCGATCTGTTCTTCATCGAGTATCCGCGCCAGGTTCTGGCCGCTGCGGCCATAGCCGCAGATGAGCACGTGGTCCTGTCGCGCCATCGTCGTTGCCGCGACCAGCGTGAGTTCCGCGGCGCGTGCCAGCCAGTCGTTCGCGGTGAGCTTCTTCGCCAACGGTTCCGCAACCTGGATCAACAGTGGTGCGAACAGCATCGAGAGGAGCATCGCGGCCAGGATCACCTGCTGGGTGTTGTGATCGAGGAACGCGCCGCCCGCGCTGACGGTGAACAGCACAAAAGCGAATTCGCCCGCCTGGGCCAGATAAAATCCGGTTTTCAGCGATGCCGCCCATGCGTTGCCGAAAGCGCGGGTCAGGCCGGTGATCAAAACCAGCTTGCAAGCGACCGGGATGACGAGGGCCAGCATCACCCATCCGGCGTGGTGCACGACGATCGAAAAATCGAGTTGCATGCCGACGGTGACAAAGAACAAGCCCAGCAGCACATCGCGAAACGGGCGGATGTCCTCTTCGACCTGGTAGCGGTATTGGGTTTCGGCGATCAGCATCCCCGCCAGAAACGCGCCGAGCGCCAGCGATAGGCCGGCCAGTTCGGTCAACCACGCCAGACCCAGCGTGACCAACAGCAGGTTCAGCATGAACAGTTCGGGTGAGCGGCGCCGCGCGACCAGGTTGAACCAGCCGCGCATTAACGCCTGCCCGAACACCAGCAATGCGGAGAGCGCCACCGTGGCCTTGATCGCGGCCAGTCCCAGCGCCACCCACAGCGACGCGCCGCCGCGGGCGAGTTCCGGAATCACGATCAGCAGCGGCACGAAGGCGAGGTCCTGGAGCAGCAGCACGCCCATCGCCGCGCGTCCCTGCGGCGTGTTCAGTTCACCGCGCTCCGCCAGCATTTTGCTCACGATTGCCGTCGAGGACATCGCCAGCGCGCCGCCCACCACGATGCCCGCCTTCCAGCCCCAGCCGGCCAACACCGCGAAAGCGACGCCGCCCGCCATGGTGAGCGCCACCTGCGTGAATCCAAGTCCGAAGACGATCCGACGCATCGCCTTCAACTGCGGCAGGCTGAACTCCAGCCCGATGCTGAACATCAGGAACACGACGCCGAACTCCGCAAGGTAGCGCGCTTCCCTGGAATCCGGTATCCAGCCAAGCGCATGCGGACCCACCGCTATGCCGACCAGCAGGTACCCCAGGATGGGCGGCAGCCGCAGCCGGTGGCAGGCGACGCTGACCATGACCCCGACGGCGAGCAGAATGACCACGAGCTCCAGTGTGTTCGGCATGCCAGGAATTTATCATGGGTGGCGAGTCGCGCCCGTGACGGTTCCGGCGATTCCGAAAGGGTCTCGGGTATACTTATTGCTAGATATGGCTGCAACCGACTACCAACGGACCAAACTGCTCGCTCTCGCGCGGCAGGTCCTGGCCACCGAAGCCGCGGCAATCACCGCGCTTCAGGACAGGCTGGGCGACGATTTTTTGCGCGCCATCGACGTCATCCTTGGCTGCCGCGGCCGGGTCGTGGTCAGCGGCATCGGCAAGTCCGGCCATGTCGCCCGCAAGATCGCCTCCACCCTTGCTTCCACCGGCACGCCCGCTTTTTTCGTGCACCCGGCCGAGGCCATTCATGGCGATCTGGGGATGATCACGCAGGACGATGTGCTCATCGCGCTGTCGAACTCCGGCGAATCCGCCGAATTGCTCGCCATCGTGCCCATGATCAAGCGCCAGGGAGCCAAACTGATTGCGCTCACCGGCAACCACGATTCGACGCTCGCCCGCTACGCCGACGCCCACCTGGATGCCGCGGTCAATGCCGAGGCTTGCCCGCTCGGTCTGGCGCCCACGGCCAGCACCACGGCCGCGCTGGCGCTGGGCGATGCGCTGGCGCTGGCGCTGCTCGATGCGCGCGGCTTTTCCGCCGAGGACTTCGCGCGTTCCCACCCCGGCGGAGCACTGGGACGGCGGCTCCTGACTCATGTCCGCGACGTGATGCGGCAGGGCCCGGACGTACCGCAGGTTCCGGTCAGCGCGACTCTGGCCGCGGCGGTGCTCGAAATGTCGGGCAAGGGCCTGGGTCTCACCGCGGTGCTGCACCCCGATGGCACTGTCGCCGGCATCTTTACCGATGGAGACTTGCGCCGGTGCCTTGGCCGCGTCACCGATCTGCAGCGGGCCACCGTCGCCGAATTCATGTCCACCCAGCCGCGGCGGATCGCCGCCGACAAACTGGCCGTGGAGGCAGTCGAGGTCATGGAAGCGGGTCGCCCGGTGATGGCGCTGCTGGTCATCGATGCCGAAGGGCGGCTGACGGGCGTACTGCACATGCACGATCTGATCCGGGCCAAGGTGATCTGATGGGCGTGCCTGCTAACCTACCTGCGCCACCCGCAATGGTTGCCGAGCGCGCACGCGGCATCCGCTTGCTCGCCTGCGACGTGGACGGCGTGCTGACCNNAGCTGCTGCAGGAAACCGGGGTGACGGTGGCGCTGATCACCGGCCGGCGCTCAGACATCGTGGCGCGGCGCGCGCAGGAAATGGGCGTGCGCCATGTCGCGCAGGGCGTCGAGGACAAGATGGTCGCGTGGGAAGCGCTGCTGTTGGAACTCGGCCTCCAGCCCGAACAAAGCGCCTATATCGGCGACGATTGGCCGGATCTGGCGGTGATCCGCGCTTGCGGGCTGGGCATCACGGTCCCCAACGCCCCCGAACTGCTACGCCGGCACGCGCATTACGTGACGCAGGCCGCCGGGGGCGCGGGCGCCGTCCGGGAAACCTGTGAACTCATCATGGCGGCGCAAGGCACGCTCGAAGAACGCATGGAGGCGTGGCTGCAATGAAGGATTCGTACACCCAGCGCCTCCTGAACCGCTTGAGCACCTGGTTTCCGGTGCTTCTGCTCGCGTCGCTGGCGATGCTGACCTACTGGCTGGATGCGCAGGTGCAAAGCGGCGGGCGCGGCAGCGGAGACGCAGGCCAGGATCCGGACTACTTTGTCGAAGACTTCGCGGCGAGCAGGTTCGGCAAGGATGGCAGCGTGATCCAGCAACTCACCGCCAGGAAACTGACCCACTACCCCGAGGGGCAGCCTACGCAGGTGGTGGCGCCGCTCTTGACCGACACGCAGCCCGGCAAACCGCCAGTGCGGGTGCGTGCGGACGCTGGGCAGGTTTCGGCGGACAACGAACAAGTCTATCTAACCGGCAATGTGGTCGCGGAGCGCGACGCGAATGCGGGCACCAGCAAGATCACGCTGGCCACCGAATACCTGCATGTGCTGATCAAGGACGAAAAGGCGGACACCGACCGCCGCGTGACGATCACCGACGCGATGGGGACGCATGTGGGCGGCGCAATGGAGGCGGACAACAAGGCACGGACGCTGAAGCTGCGCAATGGCGTCAGCGGCGAAATCCGCCCCACGTCCAAATGAAAACAACACTTATCTACCGGGAACGGCCGATGTCAACCTTCTACAGATCGCTGGTGCTTTTCGGGCTGCTTGCCCTGGCCCTGCCTGCCGGCGCGGAAAAGGCCGACCGCGAAAAACCAATCCGCTATTCGGCCAACAACCTGGACGGCAACGAAGCCGAGCAGAGCGTTTTCCTTTTGGGCAAGGTTGAGATCGTGCAGGGCACGATCGTGCTCAAGGCCGACCGCGTCGTGCTCAAGCAACAGGCCGACGGCTCGTATAACATCTCCGCCACCGGCAAGCCGGTGTTCTTCCGGCAAAAAATGGACAACTCCGAGGAATTCGTCGATGCGCAGGCGCAGCGGATCGAATACCTCGGCTCCAAGGATCTGGTCGAACTCTACGATCAGGCCTGGATCAAGCGGGGCAAGGACGAATTGCGCGGCAACTTCCTGACCTACAACTCTTCCGACGGCGCTTTCGCCGGACGCGGCACTTGGCCTCCAGCCGCCACGACGCCCGCGGGCGACGGCAGGGTTTCCGGCGTGATCCAGCCCAAGCCGAAAGAGCCGGCGAAACCCGACGCCAAGGCAGTTGAAGGCCAGAAGCTGCAGGCCGCGCCGGCGCTGGCGAATCCGCCCAAGGAATGAGCGGCGTGTCGCAACTCACCGCCACGCGGCTGAAAAAACGCTACAAGGCCCGCACTGTGGTGCATGACGTGTCGCTCAATGTCGCGAGCGGCGAAGTCGTGGGGCTGCTGGGCCCGAATGGCGCAGGCAAGACGACTTGCTTTTACATGATAGTCGGCCTGGTCGGGGCGGACGGCGGCAACATCGCCCTCGACGGCGAGGAAGTTTCGCACATGCCGATTCACGCGCGCGCGCGGATGGGACTCTCGTATCTGCCGCAAGAGGCATCGATCTTTCGCAAGCTCACGGTCGCCGAAAACATCCAGGCCATTCTGGAACTGCAGAGCCTGACCGCCGACGAAATGGCCAACCGGCTCGACGCGCTGCTGGAGGACTTGTCGATTGCGCACCTGCGCGACAATCCGGCGATCAGCCTGTCGGGCGGCGAGCGCCGGCGGGTGGAGATTGCCCGCGCGCTGGCGACCAAGCCCCGTTTCATACTGCTCGACGAACCGTTCGCCGGGGTCGACCCGATCGCAGTCCTCGACATTCAGCGGATCATCGGCTTTCTCAAGGACCGCCAGATCGGCGTGCTGATCACCGATCACAATGTGCGCGAAACCCTGGGCATCTGCGACCGCGCTTACATCATCAACGAAGGCCTGGTGCTGGCGGCCGGCCATCCTGAAGAAATCGTGCGCAACGAAAGCGTGCGCAAGGTCTATCTCGGGGAGCATTTCCGATTGTGATCAAGATCGGCTGCAAACCCAGTCGGGGCGCACCCCCTGGCCTGAAATTGTCTCCGCTCTGACTCTTCCCCTGAATCGATGAAGCCTGGCCTGTCCCTCAAGCTCAGTCAGCATCTGACGCTGACCCCGCAACTGCAGCAGTCGATACGGCTGTTGCAGATGTCGACGGTCGAGCTCGAGCAGGAGGTCGACAAATATTTGCAGGAGAACCCCTTTCTCGAACGCGTCGACGCGGACAACGCGGCGCCGCCGCCCGAACCGGGGCTGCTTGCGCTCTCGCCGACAGCACCGGCGATCGCGGAAGTCCAGGCCGATGCGGCGCCGCAAAATCCGGAATCGGGTGAGAACCGCGCATTCGACGACGCCGACTACGTCCGCGATTCATGGACCGACGTCGACGGCGGCAGCCGCAATGCAGGNNGACGCTGCGCGAGCATCTGCTGGCGCAACTCGGTCCTACAACGCTTCCCCAGCGCGACCGCACGTTGGTTGCGATCTTGATTGACGCGCTGGACGACGACGGCTATCTGACGACGACGCTGGAAGAAATCGCGACACTGGCGCCGGCCGAACTGGAAATCGAGCCCGCGGAATGGCGGGCCGCATTGGCGCTGCTGCAGAATTTCGATCCGGTCGGCGTGGGCGCGCGCGCGCCCGCCGAATGCCTGCGCTTGCAGTTATTGGCGCTTCCAGAGCAGACGCCGGCCCGCGAGCTTTCGCTGCGGCTGGTCGAACATCACCTGCCATTGCTTGCCGCGCGCGACTATACGCGCCTGAAGCGGTTGTTGCGCTGCGATGACGACGCGCTGCGGCAGGCCCAGAGCCTGATCCGGAGCCTGGATCCGCGGCCCGGCGCACGCCACGCCACTGCCGACGCTCACTACGTGATTCCGGATGTCATCGTCACCAAGGTTCGCGGGGTGTGGACGGCCCGGCTCAACGAGGCCGCGATACCGAAGCTGCGGCTGCATCAGCTCTATGCCTCGCTGATGCGCCGGGCCCGGGATGCGCAGTCGGCGCCCATGGCCGGGCGGTTGCAGGAAGCCAAGTGGTTGATAAAGAACGTGCAACAGCGTTTCGAGACCATTTTGCGCGTGGCGCAGGCGATCGTCGANNGAATCAACGATTTCGCGCGTGACCACCCAGAAATACATGCTGACGCCACGAGGCACGCTTGAACTCAAGTATTTCTTTGGCAGTTTTGTCTCGACCGATTCCGGAGGGGCTGCGTCCGCAACCGCCATTCGCGCGCTGATCCGGCAGTTGATCGCCGCGGAACCCGCAAAAGCGCCGCTCACCGACAGCCGGCTTGCCGAGTTGCTGGGCGATCAGGGTATCATCGTGGCCCGCCGCACCATCGCCAAGTATCGCGAGTCGCTGCAAATCCCTCCGGTCAATCTGCGCAAATCCATATAAACGCGCTCCCCTTTTTGCAATACCGCCCTTTCCACCGCACTTCCCGTGCGCACGGCTGGCGGCACCACCCAGGAGACAGTCTCATGAACCTGCATCTGTCCGGCCATCATCTCGACCTCACTCCTGCAATCCGGAGTTATGTGCTCGAAAAGCTGGGTCGCGTGAGGCGTCATTTCGATCAGGTCATCGATCTGCATGTAATCATGTCGGTGGCAAAGCTGCGTCACAAGGTGGAGGTCAGCGTGCACGTCGCAGGACGGGACATTCATGTCGAGTCGATTGATGCGGACATGTACGCCGCCATCGACGCGCTAGCCGACAAGCTCGACCGCCAGATTGTCAAGCACAAAGAAAAGCTCACCCTCCACCGGCATGAAACGGAGCCGATCAAACGCCAGATCGCCGACATCTGACCCGACTGCCCTTTCGTCCCCGTCGTCCCGAACCCAGTCCCGTGGAGTAGAATCGCGCCATGGCCGAACGGGTACGTCATTCGCAATAGCGTGAACCGCAACGGTCTGCCCGATCTCTCCGGAAACATCCCACACAGTCCGCGGCGCGCACGCCCAAGGCTGGGCAGGGATCTCTTGTTCTCGCCTCCTCCTCTCCCATGAACCAGATCGCCGGCCTGCTGCCCGTTGCAAACATCCTGCTGGACCTCGACGTCGCGAACAAAAAGCGCGTGTTCGAACAAGTCGGCCTGCTGTTCGAAAACAATCACGGCATCAGCCGCACCGTCGTGTACGACAGCTTGTTTACCCGCGAAAAGCTGGGCTCGACCGGGCTGGGACAGGGGATCGCGATTCCGCATGGGCGGATCAAGGGGCTGCCGGAGGCGCTCGGGGCATTTGTGCGCACCAAGGCCCCGATCCCGTTCGATTCACCCGACGGCCGGGGGGCCTCGCAGATCTTTGTGCTGCTGGTGCCCGAGCAGGCGACCGACCGGCACTTGCAGATCCTCTCCGAATTGGCGCAGATGTTCAGCGACAAGTCGTTGCGGGAGCGAATCGCCGCCGCGACCGACGCGCAATCGCTGCATCAGGTCTTTGCGCATTGGCAAAGCGCATAGGAGTCGCGCGGGCAGACGGCAGCGGGTCGCAGGTACAATGCCGATAAGCACCGGCCGCGCACAAGGTGCGCGGAGACCAGGAGCACAGGAACCAACATGCCGCAAATCAGTGTCGACCAGCTTTTTTCCGACAACCAGGCAAAGCTGAGCTTTGAGTGGGCTGCCGGCAAGGGCGGTGGCAGCCGGATCATCACTGGCGATGCCGCGCCGAAGCCGACGGTGGGGCTGGTCGGACACATGAATTTCATCCACCCGTTTCGGGTGCAAGTGCTCGGACCCGCCGAGTTCAATCATCTCAAGGCGCAGACGCCCGATGGCTTCGCCGCCGTGATCGACCGGCTGTTCACCTCGGACCTGGCGGTCGTCATAGTCGCCAACAACGAGCCGGTGCCCGCCCATCTCGCCCTGCAGGCCGACCGTTTCAATACCGCGGTGTTCACCTCGGCCCAGCCCTCGGCGCACATCGTCGAAGTCCTGCGCATCTACCTTGCGCGCGTGCTGGCCGAATCGACCACGCTGCACGGCGTGTTCCTCGATGTGCTGGAGATCGGCGTGCTGATCACCGGCGCGTCCGCGATCGGCAAGAGCGAGCTGGCGCTGGAGCTGATCAGCCGCGGCCACGGACTGATCGCCGACGATATCGTCGAATTCCACCGCACTTCACCCGATACGCTGGAGGGGCGCTGCCCGCCGATCCTCAGGGATTTCCTCGAAGTGCGGGGCATCGGCATCATCAACATCAAGACCATCTTCGGCGAAACCGCCGTGCGCCCGCGCAAGACGCTGCGGATCATCGTGCACCTCGAAGACCACAGCAATGAAAAATTCAGCGACCTGGACCGGCTGCAGGTTAACGCGACATTTCAGGAAATTCTCGGCGTCGCCATCCGCAAGGTGACGATTCCCGTCGCCGCCGGCCGCAATCTGGCGGTGCTGGTCGAGGCGGCGGTGCGCAACTTCGTGCTGAACCTGCGCGGCATCGATTCGACCCGCGAGTTCATCGAGCGCCAGCAACGGTTGATGGACGAAGGCGTTTAGGTTTCTGCAGGCGCGACTATGGAACTCGATATCGTGGTCATAGGCGGTGTCTCGGGCTCGGGCAAGAGCGTGGCGCTAGGCGCGCTCGAGGACTCGAGTTACTACACGGTCAACAACCTGCCGTTGCCGCTGCTCACCGACCTGGTGCAGCATTTGGGGAACTCCGGTTTCACGCGCATAGGCGTCAACATCGATCCCAAGAGCGGCGCGGCGCTGCGTATGCTGCCCAAGGTCATCGACACACTGCGCAAATTGCCGGCCCAGGTCCGTTTCATTTACCTGGACGCCAAGGTCGAGACGCTGGTCAAGCGTTTTTCGGAGACACGGCGGCGGCATCCGCTGTCATCCGCGGAGCGCACCCTGCGCGAGGCAATCGAGGCCGAGCGCGCGATTGTCGGCGATGCGCGCGAGCTAGGCACCGTGATCGACACCAGCGACCTGTCGTCGCACTCGCTGCGCGCATGGATCAAGGATTTTGTCAACGCGGACCGCGGCGATCTGAACATCACCTTGCAGTCGTTCGGCTTCAAGCACGGCGTTCCGCTCGATGCCGACCTGGTGTTCGATGTCCGCTGCCTGCCGAACCCGCACTATGAGCAGGGACTGACCAACCTGACCGGCCGCGACGAGCCCGTGGTGTCCTTCCTGCGGGACTTCCCGGAAGTCGGGCGCATGGTGCACGACATCTATACGTTCGTCTCGACCTGGCTGCCCGAGTATCGCGGCGACAACCGCAATTACCTCACGGTTGCCATCGGGTGCACGGGCGGCCAGCACCGTTCCGTATATGTGGTCGAACGCTTGCGCGAACTGCTCGCCTCGGCGCACGTGCTGGTGCGTCACCGCGAATTGCACTGAGACCAGGCCGGGGTTCGGCCGCATTAAGCGATAGAATCATTCAATGTCCGCACTTGATCACTCGCCGCAGCGCATCACGCTGGCCTTCACCGGCGCTTCGGGAATGCCCTATGGGCTGCGTCTGCTGGAGTGTCTGTTGCAGGCCGACAGGACCGTGTGGCTGCTGATCTCGCAGGCAGCCCATGTCGTAGCCAGCCACGAATGCGATTTCACGCTGCCCGCGCAACCACGCGCGGTCCAGGCGCAGTTGTCCGCGCGATACGGCGCGAGACCCGGGCAGCTTCAGGTCTTCGGACGCGGGGACTGGCTGGCGCCTGTGGCATCGGGATCGAATCCCGCCGACGCGATGGTCGTTTGTCCATGCAGCATGGGCACGCTGGCCGCGATCGCGCAGGGACTCGCCGACAACCTGATCGAGCGCGCGGCCGATGTGATGCTCAAGGAACGCCGGCCGCTGGTGCTGGTCCCGCGCGAAACGCCGCTATCGACAATTCATCTGGAGAACATGTTGCGCCTATCGCGCGCGGGGGCCGTGATCGTGCCGCCGGCCCCGGGCTTTTACACCCGGCCGCAAAGCGTGGCCGACATGGTCGATTTTGTCGTCGCGCGGATCCTCGATCAACTACATGTTCCAAACGAACTGATGCCGCGCTGGGGTCGCACCGCTCCTGGGGGCGATATCGAGTGCTGACGGGATTGTTTACCGGCGCGGGCAGAAGCCGATCGGTGATGCTGCCGATCTTTTCGCTCAAGACCGTGCTCTTTCCCGGCGGATTGCTGCCGTTGCGCGTATTCGAAGCGCGCTACATGGACATGGTCAAGGACTGCCTCAAGGATGACCGTGCGTTCGGCATTTGTTCGATCACATCGGGCACCGAGACCGGGATTACGGCTGCGTTTGCACCCGTCGGAACCATTGCAAAAATCATCAACTGGGACATGCCGCAGCTAGGGATCCTGAACCTGGTCACGGAAGGCGGCTCACGTTTCAACACGACCAGCCGCGAGATCACCGCGAGCGGACTCGCGCTGGCCGAGGTCACGCTGTTGCAGGAGGAGAAGCCCCAAGCCGCGCCCGAGCCGCCGGCGGTTCTGGTGGAATTGCTGCAAAAACTGATCGAGCGGATCGGCGCGGATCACTTCACCGCGGACCGGCATTTTGATGACGCCAACTGGGTCAGTTATCGCCTGACCGAGATCCTGCCCATCAAACTCAGCGTCAAGCAAAAGCTGCTCGAGGTCAACGACAGCGAGGTGCGGCTGCGCGTCATCGCCGAATTCCTGCGGCTGCAGGGGATGACTCCGCGCTGAGCGTTTTGGAGATCATTGAAACGCATCCAGGAGCCTGTCGCAGGAATCCCGAACGGTATTGCCGACCCTCGGCGGCTGCGGATTTCCCGGTTGTCGCGCACACGGTTGTTGAACTTCACCTCGGCCGCCCTGACCGGAACGGTATAATTCCTTTTTCGGGATTTGCGCGGGCAACCATGGCAGGACACAGCAAGTGGGCGAACATTCAGCACCGCAAAGGTCGCCAGGATAACAAACGCGGCAAGATCTTCACCCGCCTGATCAAGGAAATCACGGTCGCCGCGAGACTGGGCGGTGGTGACGGCGGCGGCAACCCGCGTTTGCGGCTAGCGGTCGACAAGGCCTAC
Source organism: Betaproteobacteria bacterium (assembly GCA_003153335.1). Lineage (GTDB taxonomy): Bacteria > Pseudomonadota > Gammaproteobacteria > Burkholderiales > Casimicrobiaceae > PALSA-1005. The sequence continues at coordinate 11,980 of PLYG01000327.1, forward strand.
GACAACAACATGACCAAGGACACGATCCAGCGCGCAATCCAGCGCGGGACCGGCGGACTTGACGGCGCCAACTATGAGGAAATCCGCTACGAGGGCTACGGGATCAACGGCGCCGCGATCATCGTCGATTGCCTGACCGACAACCGCGTCCGCACCGTAGCCGAGGTGCGGCACGCGCTGTCGAAAAACGGCGGCAATCTGGGCACCGACGGCTCCGTCGCGTTCATGTTCAAGCATTGCGGACAGTTGTTTTTCGCACCAGGCACCGACGAGAACAAGCTGATTGAAGCCGCGCTGGACGCCGGCGCCGAGGACGTGATCAACAACGACGACGGCAGCCTCGAAGTCATCACCGGCCCGCACGACTTCGTGGCAGTCAAGGATGCATTGGCCCGCGCGGGGTTCAAGGCGGAACTGGCCGAGGTCACGATGAAGCCGGCAACCGAAGTCGAATTCACGGGCGAGGACGCGGAAAAAATGCAAAAGCTGCTCGATGCGATCGAAAACCTCGACGACGTGCAAGAGGTTTTCACCAACGCAGTCCTCGACCAGGTCTGACTTTCGTCCTCTTGCGCCCGCCCCGAGAGGGCGCCACACTCCATGCCGCCCACCTCTCCCGCGCGCCGCATCCTCGGCATCGATCCCGGGCTGCGCAGCACAGGCTATGGCGTGATTGTCCAGGCCGAACGCAAGCTGCACTACGTGTCGAGCGGCTGCATCAAGAGCCAGGCGGGCGCACTGCCGGCGCGCCTGAAGATCATTTTGCAGGATCTGCGCGAAGTCATTGCGGCGTTCGAACCCACCGAAGTGGCCGTCGAGATCGTGTTCGTCAACGTCAATCCGCAGTCGACGCTGCTGCTCGGACAAGCGCGCGGCGCGGCGATTTCGGCAGCGGTGCTGGCCGATCTGCCGGTGGCCGAATACACGGCGTTGCAGATCAAGCAGGCGGTCGCAGGGCACGGCAAGGCCGCCAAGGAACAGGTGCAGGAAATGGTCCGCCGCTTGCTCAACCTGCCGTCCGCGCCGGCGGCGGATGCCGCCGATGCGCTGGCCTGCGCGATCTGTCACGCGCATGCCGCGGAGAGTTTCGGCGGGCTGCGCCGGACCGGTTATCGGGTTCGCGACGGCCGCATCCTGTGACTGTTCACTTGCGAGAATTTCCATGATAGGACGTATCTCAGGCACGCTGCTTGAAAAGAATCCGCCGCAGGTTCTCGTCGACGCGCAGGGCGTCGGCTATGAAATCGACGTGCCGATGAGCACCTTTTACAACTTGCCCAACCTGGGTGAAAGGGTCATGCTGTTCACGCACCTGGTCGTCCGTGAAGACGCGCATCTGTTGTTTGGATTTGCCACCGACGCGGAGCGCAAGGTCTTCCGGCAGCTGCTCAAAGTCAGCGGCATCGGCGCGCGCACGGCGCTGTCGGTACTCTCGGGAATGAGCGTCGGCGATCTGGCGCAGGCGGTCACCATGCAGGATGCGGGACGATTGACCCGGGTCCCGGGCATCGGCAAGAAAACCGCGGAACGCCTGCTGCTCGAACTCAAAGGCAAGCTCGGCGTCGAACTCGCATCAAGCGTCGACGTGCATCGCCTGCCCACCGCGGGAAGCGATGTGCTCAACGCGCTGCTCGCACTGGGCTACAACGAAAAGGAAGCGCTGGCCGCGACCCGGCAGTTGCCCGCGGAAGTCTCGGTCGCCGACGGCATCCGGCATGCGCTGCGGGTGCTGTCGAAGCAAAATTAGCAGCCTGCCGGCCAGCTCGCCGGCGGATCCGGACAGCGCAGGTTACCGGAAGCGTATCCGATCCGATGATTGCGTGAGAGGAACAACCTCCGCCACACCTGCTACACTTTAGCGATCCATCACTGCAGCATTCGCAATACCCTCATGCTCGAACCAGACCGCCTGAATCGCATCGTCCAGCCCGCCACCGACAGCCCGCAAGAGGAAGCGCTGGAGCGGGCGCTGCGACCGAAATTGCTCGACGAATACATCGGGCAGGAAAAGATTCGCGGCCAGTTGCAGATCTTCATCGAGGCCGCGCGCAACCGGAAGGAGTCGCTGGACCACGTACTGCTCTTCGGCCCGCCCGGCCTTGGCAAGACGACGCTGTCGCACATCATCGCCCGCGAACTGGGCGTGAACCTGCGCCAGACCTCCGGACCGGTCCTGGAAAAGCCGGGCGACCTGGCGGCGATGCTGACCAATCTCGAAGCGAACGATGTGCTGTTCATCGACGAGATTCATCGGCTCTCGCCGGTAATCGAGGAAATCCTTTATCCGGCGATGGAGGACTACAAGATCGATATCATGATCGGCGAGGGTCCCGCAGCGCGCTCGGTCAAGCTCGATCTGCAGCCCTTCACGCTGGTGGGCGCAACTACGCGGGCCGGCATGCTCACCAACCCGCTGCGCGACCGCTTCG
>PLYG01000338.1 GCA_003153335.1 Betaproteobacteria bacterium
CGATGGAGAACAAGGGCCTCAACATATTCAACGCCAGAGCCGTGCTGGCGGCGCCCGACCGGTCGACCGACGATGAGCACGCGCGGGTCAAGGTCATCCGCATGCTCCACAGGCTGATCGGACCCGAGGCGTACCGCCCGCGGCAGCGACCTCCATTCCGCGCGCTCGAGGCTGACGCTCGAGGCGACCAGCAGCTTGCCCGGACGCCTGCATGCGGTGGCTGCGCTATGGGACGACCCCGCGTGCGATCGCCGCAATCCGAATCGGGTGCGCGCGTTGCTGCATGCGTTCGCGCAGCAGAACTGGCCGCACTTCCACGAACGTAGCGGCGCCGCCTNNAGGCGCTGATGCGCGCGCAACTCGAACGCAGCGCCTCTGCGCCGGAACTGTCGGGAGATGTGCGCGAGCTGGTCGCCAAAGCGCTAGCCTCCCTCATCCCCCGCCCTTCTCCCTGGGGGAGAAGGGCGGTTGGCTGACGCAGCCGCACACGCCGGTTCCGCCCGAAACTACCAGTACGTCTCGACCGTGATGTGGCCCGGCTCCTTTCGCTTGTTCTTTTTCAGGCCGCGCTCTTCCAGAATGGTAGTCGTATCGGCCACCATGTCGGGATTGCCGCAGAGCATGCACTGTGCGGTCGCCGCATCGAGCTTGAGTCCGGCGCGCGCTTCGAGCCGGCCATCGCGGATCGCATCGGGAATGCGTCCCCGAATCGCGCCATCGGTGTCCTCGCGGGACACAAACGGAAGGTACTGGAACTGGTCCGGATGCGCCGCCTTGATGCGCTGGATCATGTCCCGATACGACAACTCGCGCGCGAAGCGGCAGGCATGGACAAACACGATATTCCTGAACCGCGGCCACGGGTCCGCCGTGCGCAGGAAACTCATGAACGGGCCCAGCGCGGTGCCGGTGGAAAGACACCACAGCGTCTCGCCGGGTGGCACTTCGGTGAGGCAGAAAAAACCGTTCGGGCGCGGCGCCATGTAGATTGCATCGTCAGTTTCGAGCTTGGCCAGCCGCGGCGACAGCGGACCCACATCGACGCGCACGATGTAGAACTCGTGCGGCGTGTTCTCCACGGGACTGTTGACGAAGGAGTAAGGCCGCCCGACCATCTGGTCATCGATAGGCAGCGCCAGGCGGCCGAACTGGCCGGGGGTGAACTTGACTGCGGGCGCCTCGACCTGCAGCGAGAACAAATCATCGGTCCAATCGCGGCGCCCGACGACGCATCCCTTGACCCACTTGCTGTAATCGATCGGCATTGCGCTTCCTGCATAATGGCGTTTTTTCCTTAAGACTGGATTATGACAGGAAAGGCCCGCCGCCCGGCTCGCGCACGGCCACCGCTGCCCGCGCAACCTTCGCTGCCAAAAGGCGAGCGCGTGTATCTGCGGGTGGTGGTCAAGGCGGACGCCGCTGCGTTTGTTGCAACGGCGAGAGGCAGCCGGCGCCTGCACCGCCCGCGGGTGCACCCTCCCGCCACCGCCCCCGAATTTGCGCGCCGGATGCAGAGGAAACGCGACGACAGTCAATGGATCGCATTGGCGGCATTGCGGCGCGAGCACAAGAAGGGACCGTAATGCGGTCGCTACGCGCCTGGATGCTGATCGCGCCATGCCTGCTGCTGGCGGCGTGCGCGACGCGACTGGAGCGGCCGATCGCGCCGTTCGAATCGAAAGTGCTCGAGCTGGCTCCCGGCGCACCGTTTGAGACCTGCGTGCATCTGCTGGCGGGCGAGCGGCTTTTCTTCTCTTACAAGGCGGATCCGCCGATGGCCTTTTCGATTTTGCGGCGCGCCGGGGGCGCGACGCTTTCGTACCTGCTGCGCGAGCCCGCCCGCGATGAAGACGGGGTCTTTTTCGTGCCGCAAACCGAAGACTATTGCCTGCGCTGGGTGCCGCTTCCCGACGAGGTTCCCTGGCCCACGTTGCTTCGTTTCACTGCGCACTTGAATCAGGGTGGATAGCATGCAGCAGATAAACACCCTGTTCTTCGACCTCGACGGCACGCTGACCGACAATTACGCGGGCATCACCGGCTGCATCATCCATGCGCTCGCGCAACTGGGCAGACCTGCGCCCGACGCCGCGGCGCTGCACGCCTGCATCGGCCCACCGCTGCGGCAGAACTTTGCCCGGCTGCTCGGAACCACCGATGTCGAGCTGATCGAACGGGCGCTGGCCCTCTACCGTGAGCGGTTCGAAGTCGCAGGATGGCTCGAAAACGAACCGTATCTCCAGATCCACGACGCGCTGACGACGCTGTCCGAACGCGATTTCCGGTTGTTCGTGTGCACGTCCAAGCCGCAACGCTATGCCGACCGGATCATCGATCACTTCGGGTTGCGGCATTTTTTTGCGGCGGTCTACGGGCCCGACCTGGGCGGCAAACTTGACGACAAGCGCGACCTGCTGCGCCATGCGGTGGCCGAACAAAATATCACTGCGGCACATGCGCTGATGATCGGGGATCGCGCCCAGGACATGCGCGCCGCCCTAAGCAATCAGATGGGGGCGCTGGGTGTGCTCTACGGCTATGGGACGTCCGAGGAATTGACCGGCGCCGGCGCGCATGCGCTGTGCGCGGAGGTTGCCGCATTGCCCGCCGCGGTGGCCGAGTGCAGCGGTCGAAACACCGCCCGGTTGCCGTAGAAATCCACGGCTCCGTTGCCGGAATCCCAGCCTGGAATGCCGGCCAGCGGCAACGGCGGGGCTTGGGACGATGCTATCCCGGTGCGCAACAAATGCGCGGCGGCTTCGTCGGCGAAACGCCGCTGCGCCTCGGGCCCGCGCTCGAACAGCCCGGCCGGCGCGGGAACGATCAGCGCTCTGGCAGTAATCGCCGGATAGGGACGCAACAGCTTTTCGTAGAGCGCGTGGCCGCAGACAAAAAAACGCAGCGCGCGCGCAACGTCGGCGCGCCGTTCCCAGAACAGGGTTTTCCACTGCCGTTCGATCAACAACCGGGCCAGCAATGGATCGGCGCAGAGAACGATCACCCCCGACTCGTCTGCTAAGGTCAGCACATCGCGCACCGGCCCGCGCGGCGCGCCGGAGGCTGGCCGCGCACGCTCCACGTGCGCGGCATGCAGCGCATTGCATGCGCGCTTGAACGCGGGAAACGCGATCCAGCACAAGGCGTTGAACGCATCATGCGGGTTGCCGAGGCGCGTGGGCACGGCGCCGGTGCGCAGGATCTGCGTTTCGTAGTCCGCGGCGGAAACGGCCGCCGCGGGCGCGACAAAATGGATGGCCGCGCCAGCGTCGGTGCAGGGCGGCTCGGCGCGCACCGCGGCGCAAGCATTCAGACAAGCCAGCGTCAGCGCATCGACGCCTTCGTCAAGCCATGGCAGAAGCGTCGCGAACGCCGGGTGTGCTTGCAACATCGCGGGTCAGCTTTGCATCAACCACTCGCGCCCGCGCCGGAACGCCGGTCAGCGCTTGCCCATCGACATCACGATGATCACCACGATCAGCGCCGCGACGACCGCCAGCGCGATCTTGATCCAGCTCTTCGGATATTCGCCGGCGATCCTGCCCGTGCAGCCATTGATGATCACCTGATACGCCTTGGCGCCGTAGTGATAGGTCAGCAACCATACTGGCGTGAGGATGTGCTTGAACGTCTGCCCGGTCCAGCGCGATTCGATCTGCAGATTGCGTTGCGTGTCGCCGGGCACGGCCGCTGCGCACAGCGCGCGCAGTTCGCTCTCCATCTGCGTGCGCGAATTCTTCGCTGCGTTGACCAGATCGATCTGATAGCGCTCGACCGTCCATCCGGTCACATAACCGGCGCTATACGGAACAAGTTGATTGGTCGTCGGAAAGGGTTCGATCCCGCGCAACAGGCTGGCCTTGACGCCCACCGACGCGCAGACCAGTTCGTCATCGAAAAAATGCTGCAGGTTGCCGGCGGCCGGCTCCCAGCGCACATGCTGGACCTGCCGCGTCTGCGTCCGGCCGTTGTTGTCCTCGTAGGTCTCGGTGGTGTAGTAGTAATGGCCCGCCTCGGCGCGCCAATCCGCATCGACCTGCGCGTCGAACGTCCAGTACGGCAAGTACACACCATTGACCGTGTCGGTCAGCGCCCTGCTCTTCAACGCATTCGGCGCGAACCAGACGCGGCCGTACCACGAGCGAATCAGATCGCGGGCCTGCCCTTCAGCGACCTTGAACGGCAGCAGCGACTCGGGGCGAAAGGCATCCTTGGTCTGCTCGTAGGGAACGAGTTCCGCCGAACCGCAGAACTGGCAGCGCTGTGCCTGTTTGGCCGCATCGAACACCGAAATCGCCTGGCAGCTTTGACACTTGACCGACACCTTGTCGGCCTGCCAGCCCCGGCCCGAATCCGGAATTCCGCGCAATGCGGCAACGAGATCGTGCTCGACGATCTGGCCGCTGTCGTCGATTTTCCCGGGCGACTCAACGCCGCAGAACGGGCAGACCAGCGCCTGCTTTTTCGGATTCCATTGCGCCTCGGCGCCGCAGGCGGGGCAGTTATACTTCTTTTCTTCGGCGATGACTTCGTTCCCGGCCGGGGCCGCGCCGGGTTGGGTGGTTCCGGTCTGTGCGCTCATGGGGAAGATGGGGGCATGCGCCAATCGACAAGCATCAGCAACGAATCCGACAGGCTCCTAGCCGTGCAGGAATTGATCGACCGCGGCCTTGGGTATCCGCCACTGGGTGCCGATTTTCCTGCCCTTCAGGTCGCCGGATTCCAGCGCAGCCAATACGTCGGGTTCGCTCACCGAGAGCAATTGCGCCACCTGTGCGGGGGTCATCAATTCGATCCCGCCGTTGGCCGGCGCCGGTGCCGCTTGCGGCGCGCCGCCCGCACCGACAGGACCGCCGCCTGCCGCGGGCGGCGTTGCCTGCTGCCCCAGCATGCCGCCCGGCTGGTTGAGCATCTGCTGCGCCATCGCCATGCCCATCGCGAGCTCGGCGCCCATGCCGCCCAGTCCGCCGCCGCCATGTTCGAGGCCCTGGGCCATCTGGAATTTCACATAGTCGTTCAGATTGCCGACCGCCGCCATCGCGCCGCGTTTGTCGATCGCCTGCTCGACTTCCGGCGGCAACGACACGTTCTCGACGATGAAGCTCTTGATCTCGAGGCCGTACTTGGTGCTGACCGCGGGGTTGATGATGGGCAGCAGCGCCTCGCCCAGTTCGCTGTAGCGCTGAGCCACGTCGAGCACCGGCACATTCGCCTTGGCCAGCGCTTCGGAGAACACGCTGACGATGCGCGAACGCATGGTGTCGCTGAATTCGTCCAGCCGGAAATGATCGTCGGTACCCGCGACTTCCTTCAGGAAGAGCTTCGGATCGACGATCTGGAAGTCGAACGTGCCGTACGCGCGCATCCGGACAATGCCGAAATCCTTGTCGCGCATCATCACCGGGTTGGCCGTGCCCCATTTGTTGCCGGTGAAAAG
>PLYG01000103.1 GCA_003153335.1 Betaproteobacteria bacterium
AACGTGGTCTGTCCCCTATTTCTTGGTCTGTCCCCTATTTCTCTACGGCACACCGTACTGCTCATGAACCTTTCAATGCGCCTGTATAGCGCGTGGGACAGCGATGTCGCCCACAGCTTTCGCAATTCGCCGGTGACCATAGTTGCGGCGATTGCGCTCGCTATTTGCCTGATCGGTGCCGGGTTTGCACCGTGGCTGGCGCCGCACAATCCGTTCGATCTCAAGACGCTGAATCTGCTGGATGCGCTGACGCCGCCGGCCTGGCTGGAAGGCGGCAACAGACTGTTTCCGCTGGGCACCGATGATCAGGGACGCGATCTGTTGTCGGCGATCATGTTCGGCTCGCGCGTGTCGCTGGTCGTGGGGTTGGTGTCGGTGATTTTCGCGATGGTGATCGGGGTGTCGCTGGGTCTCCTCGCGGGCTACGCCGGCGGCAAGACCGAATCGTTCATCATGCGCGTGGCCGACGTGCAGTTGTCGTTTCCCGCGATCCTGATTGCGCTGTTGATCAGCGGCGTGGCGCGCGCGGCGTTTCCCAGCCATGCGCAGGACAATCTGGCGGTGGTCGTGCTGGTCATTGCCATATCGCTGGCCAACTGGGTCCAGTACGCGCGGACCGTGCGCGGGTCGACGCTGGTGGAAAAAAACAAGGAGTACGTGCAGGCGGCGCGCGTGATCGGCATTCATCCGCTGGCCATCATGTTCAAGCATGTGCTGCCCAACGCGCTGGGCCCCGTGCTGGTCCTCGCGACGATCAATATCGCCACGGCGATCATCACCGAGGCGACGCTGTCGTTTCTGGGAGTCGGTGTGCCGCCTACCGAGCCATCGCTCGGTACGCTGATCCGCGTCGGCAATGACTTCCTGTTTTCCGGCGAGTGGTGGGTGACCGTGTTTCCCGGGACCGCGCTGGTGATCATGGTGCTGGCAGTCAATCTGCTCGGTGACTGGCTGCGCGACGCGTTGAATCCGAAGCTGCGCTGAGCATGCCTGCGACGCCGCTCCTTGAAGTAAGAAACCTGCGGGTCGAATTCCCAACGCGCCGCGGTACGCTGGTGGCGGTCGACGATGTGTCTTTTTCGATTGCGCCAGGCGAGGTGCTGGGTATGGTCGGCGAGTCCGGCGCGGGCAAATCGCTGACCGGGGCTGCAATCATCGGCCTGATCGAACCGCCGGGACGCATAGGCGCCGGGCAGATCCTGCTCGAAGGCGTGCGCATCGACAATCTGCCGCCGGAAGCGATGCGCCGGATCCGCGGCCGCAAGATCGGCGCGATCTTTCAGGATCCGCTGACTTCGCTCAACCCGCTGTATTCGGTGGGCCGGCAACTGGTCGAGACGATGCAGACGCATCTGAACTTGAGCGCGGCGCAGGCGAAAAAGCGCGCGATCGAGCTGCTGCAGTCGACCGGCATCCAGGCGGCCGAACAGCGGATCGAGCACTACCCGCATCAGTTCTCGGGCGGGATGCGCCAGCGGGTCGTCATCGCACTGGCGCTAGCCGCGGAACCGAAACTGATCATCGCCGATGAGCCGACNNGCGCTCGACGTGTCGATCCAGGCGCAGATCATCGCGCTGCTTAAAAAATTGTGTCGCGACCACGGCACTGCGGTGATGCTGATCACGCATGACATGGGCGTCATCGCCGAAACCGCCGATCGCGTGGCCGTGATGTACGCCGGGCGCATCGTGGAGATCGGGCCGGTGGCCGACGTCATCCACCGGCCGCAGCATCCGTACACCGTGGGACTGATGGGATCGATTCCGTCGCTGGTGACCGAGACCGCGCGTCTGGCGCAGATCGACGGCGCGATGCCGCGCCTGAACGCGATTCCCGCGGGCTGCGCGTTCAATCCGCGCTGCTCGTGGGTGTTCGAGCGCTGCCGCTTCGAGCGGCCGGATCTCGCAACCGTCCTGACAACACAGGCCGCGTGCTGGCTGCACAGTTCATGAGCGCGCCGCTGGTCGAACTCACCGACGTCGCCAAATACTTCGATGTCTCCGCGCCGTGGCTAAATCGCGTTCTCGAACACCAGGGCCGCAGGTTGTTGCATGCGGTCGACGGGGTGTCGTTCCAGATCCACGCGGGCGAGACGCTGGCATTGGTGGGGGAATCGGGGTGCGGCAAGTCGACGATTGCCCGGCTGATCGTCGGCCTTTACGCGCCGACGCGGGGCGTGATCCGTTTCGACGGCCAGGATACCGCGATTCTGCGCGCAGCGGAAGGGCGCACCTTGCGCCGCCGCTTGCAGATGATTTTCCAGGACCCGTACGCGAGCCTGAATCCGCGCTGGACGGTGGGCGACATTGTCGCCGAGCCGATTCGTGCGCATGCGCTGATCAGGGGCAAGGCTGCGGTGCTGGATCGGGTCGGCGAACTGTTGACGCACGTCGGGCTGGCGGCGGCCGACCGGGAAAAGTATCCGCATCAGTTTTCCGGCGGACAGCGGCAACGCATTTCGATTGCGCGCGCGCTGGCCAGCAATCCCGAGTTCCTGGTCTGCGATGAACCGACTTCGGCACTCGACGTTTCGGTGCAGGCGCAG
>PLYG01000222.1 GCA_003153335.1 Betaproteobacteria bacterium
AAGAAGGAGCCGGTGGGATATATCGTCCCGGACGCGCGCGGCGTCTTCAGCGAACTGGATATTCTCCCCGACGATTGCGGAGCGGCGCGCGACGGCGACAAGATCGCGGTCGAATTGCTCGAACCCGAAGCGGATTATCGCAGCGGCCATCGCCCGCTGGGCCGCGTGGTCGAAGTCTTCGGGCCGGCCGGTGAACCCGATGCCGAAGTCCGGGCAATCGTCGAGAACTTCGGCGTTCACACCAGCTTTCCCGAGAACGTGCTGGCTGAAGCCGAGGCGCTGCCGGGCGAAGTGTCCGACGACGAACTGGTTGGCCGCACGGATTACACGCGGCCGGTGACGTTCACCATCGATCCGGCCGACGCCAAAGACCACGACGACGCCGTGGCGGNNCGCGGCACGAGCGTGTATCTGCCCGGCAGCGTCTACCCAATGCTGCCGAAGAAGCTCTCGAACAATCTGTGCTCGTTGAAAGAGGGCCAACTGCGGCTGACCAAGACCGTCTCGATGACGTTCTCGCCGTCGCTGACCATGGACCGGGTGAAAATCGAGCGCAGCTATATCCGCTCCGCCGCGTTCCTGACCTACGACCAGGTCCGCGAGGGGCTCGACGACAACAAACCGGAGCTGGTGCGGACACCGGAGATTTTTCAGACGTTGCAGGAGATGCGTACGTTCGCCGCCGCTTTGCGTCAGAAGCGCCTGGCAACCGGCTCGCTGGACCTGGAGCTTCCCGAAGTCAAACTGGTCCTGAACGAAAAGAACGAAGTCACCGGCTGGGAGAAGGCGGTGCATCACTGGGCGCATGAGCTGATCGAGGACATGATGCTGGCGGCCAATCGCGCGGTGGCGGCGTACCTGGTCGAGCATGAGATTCCGGGGTTGTTCCGGATCCATGAAGATCCGAATCCGGAGGCGCTGGAGCGTTTCGTCGAATTCGTGCGGGAGTTCGGACTCAGCCTCCGCCCGCCGATCGACCGCTTGAAGCTGAAAGGCGTGCTGGACCGCGTGCGCGGAAAAGAGTATGCACACACGATTCATCTGGCGCTGCTGACCAGTTTGAAGCAGGCGAAGTATTCGGCCGAATGCCTGCCGCATTTCGCGCTGAACTTTTCCCGCTACCTGCACTTCACCAGTCCGATCCGGCGCTACCCGGACCTGATCGTCCATCGCGCGCTGGACGGCCACTTCACGCCCGGCGAGGCGGCGCTGCCGGTGCACGGCAAGAAACGCGGGGGCGGCGAGGCGGGCCGCGCGTACTTCAAACGCCTGGCGATGCTGCGCCCGCTGGCCGTGCATTGTTCGCAACGCGAACGCGACGCCGCGGCCGCCGAAGAGGAGGTGAAGAAGTTCCGGCAGATCGAATTCCTGCGGCGCAACATGAAAGAATCGCACCCCGGCCTGATCACCGGCGTGCGCGATTTTGGGCTGTTCGTGGAGTTGCAGGACTGCTACGTCGAGGGCCTCGTCCACGTCGAAAGGATGACCGACGACTACTACGTCTATTACGAGAACCAGCACTTGCTGCAAGGCCGCAAGAAACACCGCAGCTTCCGCCTGGGTGATAAAGTGGAGGTGCGGATCGCCAACATCGATTTGGGGAAGAAGCAGGTGGATTTGGAGATTGTGTGAGTGGGGCTGGGCTGTTGGCTGTTGGGAATGATCGCGCGGAGTTTCGTGCAAATTGTGTTTCCATGGGGTATAGTACGCTCAAGGAGGTCGGAAGCATGACGGCAATCACAATACAGGTCTCGGACGAGCAAGTGACGAGGTTAAAGGAACGAGCGCGCGTCCTGGGCGTATCGATTGAGGACGCTGCGAGAATGGCCATTGAAAAGGGCACTTCCGAGGACTCCGAAATTGAACCGGAGGATCCGGAGTTCAACAAGACCGCAGACCGCATCATCGAGCAAAACGCGGAACTTTATCGGCGTCTCGCCTGATGAAATACCCGACGAAGCGCTCGATAATCAGGCTGCATACCAAAGTGATCGAAAAGACCGGTGGTTCTGCCGGGCTTCGGGATGCCGGATTGCTGGAGTCCGCCATTGCACAGCCACGAATGACATTTGGCGGCCAACAGCTTTATCCGACGATAACGGACAAAGCCGCGGCATTGGGCTTTTCGCTGATCAAGAACCATCCTTTTGTTGACGGTAACAAGAGGATTGGGCATCTTGCGATGCAATTCTTTCTCGAGGCGAACGGCCACACGATCGTCGCCTCCGTTGACGAACAGGAAAAAATCATCCTCGCCGTCGCCGCGGGCGAAATGGATCGCGAAGCGTTCACCGCGTGGCTGCGGCTGCATGTCAAACGGACAGTGCCATGAGCGGTGCTTTTCGCCCGGGAGATGATGCATGAAGATAACGCTGAACTTCTCCGAGGAACTTGCGAACCGGCTGCGGGAACTGGCGCGTCGCGAGGGCGTCACGGTCGAAGCGCTGGTCGCGCGTATGGTCGAGAAATCGGCCGAGCAGCACGGCAAGAATCCAGAGGCCTACAAGCGGCTGTCCAAAGGGCCGGATATCTGACTATTGGTTCGCGCGCAGCTAATAAGATGCAACGGTGAAAAATGCCCAGTTGCAGGGGCTTTTTCGCCGTTGCATTCAATACGCGCGAACCAATATCGTCTGAACTGAACACAGTGTGACGCCAATGGAGATTTCCGAAGGAGAGCAGCTTGCGATGCACGATGTGAAATAACTACAATAATTCTAGCATAGATATTGTACTTTTTGCTTCCAATGCTCAAAAACGCGCATATTATCACTCGTGCCGGTCCAGGAGAATACCGCGATGCTCACACGACGACTTGCACTGACGTCCATCCTGCTGACCGCCAGCCTTGGCGCGTTCGCCGCCAACGATGAGAACCAGGCCAACAGCTATGACAGCGCGTGGGCCGGCGGCTGGGTCGCGCACTGCCGCTCCATCTATACTGTACCGGGGAAGACCGCAGGCTATGTGCTGGCGGTCGGCGACTCGATCACGAATGCCAATCCCTACTCTCAGTGGGCGCGCTACGGCGCGGGAAAGACCGCTGAGGACACCGCCATCTGCACCTGGGCAAACACCACCGCGTGGGGCAACGACAAAACTCCTTTCACGGATGTATACACGGTTAAAAACGGCTTCTACGCCGCGGCGATCGATATCGCCAATCGAGGCGCAACTGCTTCCGGAGGGATAACCACAGACGATTACCTCTCGGGCAACAATAATGGCGGATCGGTGATGCCGACAGACACGGTTACCGCAACAGCGCAAGCTGACCTGATTAACTCGGCCATTCTTCATAACCTGCAGGTGGACACGGTCATTGCCGCCTTCAACGACGCCCAATTCGCCGTGATCATGCTGGGAACCAACGATGCCCGCGACATCGGCAACGTGACCGACTTTACCAACAATCTGACAACCATCGTCAACAAGTTTGAAGCCAGGAATATCGTCGTAATCCTCAGCACCATTCCGCCGCAACCTGCACTCGATGTAACCAACTACAACACGGCGATCCGGACTTTAGCGCAGAACCACGGCCTGCCTCTCATTGACTTCTACGCAGAAATACTTGCCCGCCAGCCCGGCACGGCCTGGCAAGGGACGCTGATAACAGCAGGCGATGTCCACCCCACGGCCAGCGGCGGTGTCTATAACGCCGCCAGCGATCCCTACACGCCCGGCGGCGATCCCACCACGAATACCACCGGTGATGCGTGCGCGAACGTCGGATATCTGCTGCGTAATTGGCTGACGATCCAGAAGCTCAAGCAGGTCCAGTCCTACATTGTCAACGGCGTGAACCCGCTGGTGCTGACCTCGATCGGCGTCGCGCCCGGCAGCGTCACGTTGAACACCGGCGGCACGCAGCAGTTCGCGGCCACGGCCAAGGATCAGTTCGGCGCTGCGCTCAGTCCGCAGCCGGCGATTGCCTGGAGCGTCACGGCCGGGGGCGGATCGGTCAACGCGTCGGGATTCTACACCGCTGGTGGAACGGCTGGAGGTTACACGGTCACGGCGAGCAGCGGCAGCGTCAGCGGCTCGGCGTCCGTCACCGTCAACATCGTCAGCACCGGCACAGGAACTGGCGCCGGAACGGGGACCGGCACAGGAACCGGGACATCCACGAGCATCGGAACAGAGACAGCAACTGGAACAGGAACGAGCACGTCCACATCGACAGGCACAGGTACAGGAACGGGAACAGGTTCGGGCGCATCAACGGCGCCCACCAAGCCCGGCATTACCAGCGCAACGTTCAAGTTCGCTGTGAAGCAGAGCGACTTAAACGGAAGTCACAGCCGTTTTTCGATGCAGATTGCCATCGCCCCGCTGCTATCGCAGTTGCCAAAGACCAAGCGCGGCAAGCCGACGTTGGCCGGTCTGGGCTCGGTGACGCTGTGGCTCGGCAGCGCCTCATTTACGGCAAGCGTCAATGCAAAGGGCCGCGTCGCGGGCGCGTTTTCGATCCGGCTGACAGCCGGTAAAACGCCAACAATCACGATCCAGGCTCATGGCCTGAATCTCATTGCACTGTTGGGAATCGATGCCGCCTCCGACGGGGCCAAGTCGATTCCAGCCGGCATCGCCGCCGTGGCTACGCTGCCCAGCGGCGCGCAAGTGGTGCTGTATAGCGGCTTCGGGTCGTCGGCAGCCATTGCTTACTCCGTAAAGAAAGGGGCCGCGACAGCGAAATAACGATATATATTTCCTGCGCGTGAACATATTCAGTTGTCGATAAATTTTTAACGGGAAAAGTAACCGCATTTTCGTCGTTTCGCCACATAGTGTTGCAAGTGAGAATTTAGCCAGCGACTGACGCGTTGAGGATCGAGCGCTGGAGGTGCTCTGCACACCGAATAAAAGCAGTTTTGTGATACAAAACTTGGTTGCAAAAAAAATTGTAAATTTGTGCAAACTTCACTTGATTTGGGTAAGCCCACATGCAAAATGGGGCCCTATCAATTGAAGTAAACGATCAACGGAAAATCCTTTTGAGGAGGAGCACGACTGTGGTTGCAAAAATGACGGGTCTCAAGGTTGGACTTTTCTCGATGATCGTGTGCTGCGCCGCCGCGCATGCGTTTCAAGGCCCGTCGTACACGGCAACGATCAAGGTTCCACATGGCTCCACCCTCGGCACCCTGACCATTACGGGAAGAGGCGAGTTCACCGGGGGCTCGAACCTCGATGGTCTCATCCAGTTGTTCGGGTTGAATGATTCACAGTCCACAGGTCGTGGGAACAACTTATCGGCGCCGATAACTATCGCCGTATACACCAGCAACGCCAACATGAGCACAACTCCCCTGCCCATCACAAAAACGGGCCTCTTTGGAGGGAGTGCCGGTGACAAGGGATTGCAACTCAGGCTCACGTCCAATGGCAATGGCGCAACTCCACTTTCATACAGTGTGAGGGTCAATAGTCACAATAACAGCGCAACGGTTAAGTCAGACACCGGTAGAAATAGCGGGAACCCCCAGATCAGCATCCAGGGAAACTCGAACCAGACCAGGGATAGGTTCACGTTTAAATTCACGAGTGTTGACTTCTCCGGTTTGCCCACGATAGCCCAAGGCAGGAATACGATCCCTGCGCTGGGCAACAACGGCGGGCACAGCAACGGCATGGGTCTGTCCAACTTCATCCTGGTGATGGGAACGGACAAACTCGCGATACAGTTCAATGGATTCTTTAAGAAGGGTAAGATTGTCGGCGATGGCACTTCGCCTAGCCCTGCCCAAAAACTCGTCGCTACCGACCCTCTCGGCGGCGCCACCGGCACCGGCAGCAACGGCGGCAGGTAAAAGAACGCAAGTTGATCGTCCGAAAACGGGTAGCTCAATCGAGCTACCCGTTTTCTTGTCGTCAGAGTGGATGTTATCGGACATTCATTTCGACCGCATCAGGGGGTGCATCACCGGACTTGCAATCCCGGTGAACCCTCCGGGTTCATCGGGAAATCGCTTCGGCAACTCATGCAAGTCCGTTGATGCACCCGCATCAGGGCTGACCGCCAATCTGCCCTTTGACATTTCCGGCAACAGCGCAAGTATTGCAGCGACTCACGCTCAACCTTTCAACCTGCTGGGCCATGCCATGCGTGTTCAGGCTATTGTTACGCTGCGGAAACCGCCTCTGCCGGAGTTGAGCTTCCTGCTCAGCGCGCTCAACGAACGCGAATGCAATGCGCAGCTCGCGTTTCAATGCATCAGCAAGTCCATTGCGGCGCCATGGATGAAGGCGCTGCGAACGGGCGCGGCCGTGCAGTTGAAGCTCGGCATTCCCGGCCTGGGTGAACTGGACGTGGGCGGGAACGTCGCCCGCTGCGTCAAGCATGAGTCGTATGACGAATATTGGTTTGGATTTAAAAAGCTGGAAAACGAAAAACGCGCAACGCTCAAAGCCTTGATCGCGGCGCTCAAGGGCGCGGCGCATGGGCGCGTGGATGCGCGGCCACCCGCTGCGGTGGCGGCTGCAAGTACGCCGCCGAAAGAGGCGCGAGCGGCGGCGAAGAAGCCGCAGAGTTCTTCAAAAAAGCCGCCGCCGCTGAAAATTCAATTGCAGTCGTCTGCGGCGCCCGTGGCACACGCGGCACACGCGGCACACGCGGCACACGCGGATGGGCCGCAGCCTTCGGCAACACTATCGCCGTCGGCGGCGAAGCAACCTCCGCCACGCAAAAAGCTGGGCGAACTGCTGGTCAAATTCTGCGATTTGAAACCGGAAGAAGTGGAGGGAACGGTGGCGGCGGCCAAACATTCCGGCGAGCGCTTTGGCCGCTACCTGTTGCGCACGGGAATGGTGACGCCGGAGCAGCTCTGCCGCGCCGTGGCCGTACAGGCGGGCCTGCCTGTGGTGAATTTGTGGACCGCCAACATTCCCAATGCCCTGAACCGGATTTTTCCCTTTGCCGTGTTGAAGGAACACAACTGTGTTCCATTTGAGCAATCCGTTTCGTCGGTGTCGCTGGCGGTCGCCGAGCCGCTCAAACGCGACGCCGTTCGCCGGCTGGAGGAGCTTTGCCGAAAACCCATCCGCATGTGCGTGGGCCAGGAAGATCTCGTCGCGCTGCAACTGGACCGCATCTTTAAAGGCTCGAAACCGCGAACATTCACGCGCTACTTCCTGCAGATGCCCCTGGAGTACCGGTTTTCCACACGCCTGGGCCGTGTGCTTGACGATGAGGCTTATTCAGCCGTGACGCTGAACGTCGGGCAGGGCGGCATGGCGATCAGCCAGCCGGCGCCGATTCCGAAAGTCATCGTGTCGCAGCCCAGGCACGATGTCTATAGCGTGGTCACGTTGAAAGTGCTGCCATCCGATATTCATGCGATCTGCCAATTGCGCTGGATTCGCAGGCCGGAGAACAAAGCTCCGCTGCTGTGGCGCCTGGGCTGGCAAATCGTCGAAACCGCGGCAAATGACGAACGGAAATTGCGGAGTCTTTGCGCGACGATTTCCGGGAGCCGCAACGGATAATCGCTCCTATTGGTTCGCGCGTCGCTAAAGAGACGCGACCCGCATTCAATACGCGCGAACCAATATGTCGCTCACGTGAAGCTGCTTGTATGGATAAAAACGTGGAACAGGCAATGCGCGATCGCGCGGAGCATCCTTGGCAACACCGTTGCATCGCGGTAAGTTTCAAAGACATTTTCCGTTCCGGAATCCGAGCAATCCGCGGAGCCCGGTGAGCGAGCGGAAAGCCATGGGGCGCCTATGCGTGTTCAGGCTACAATGACCCTTCGACACCCGCCGCTGCCGGACTTGAATTGTCTGCTCAGCACGCTCGGCGAGAACGAATGCGTCGCGCAAGTCGCCTTTCAGTGCCTCAGTAAATCCGTTGCCGATCCTTGGATCAAGTGGCTGCGCAAAGGCGCCGTAATGCGGCTGCTTATCGGCGTCGCCGGCGCCGGCGAGTTGGAGATCGCCTCAACCGTTGCCCGCTGCGTCAAACGCGAGTCGCATCAGGAATTCAGCTTTGGGTTCAAAAATCTATCGAGCTCCCAGCGCGCGACGTTGGCCAGACAGATCGAAGCGCTGAAAAACGCGGCGCCTGAAGCCGCAGCAGCGCCGCCGACTGAACCGGAAACGCCGCAGCCCTCAAGCGCAAAGCCGCAGCGCATGAGGATCGGTGAACTGCTGGTCCAGCTCTGTAACCTGAAGCCTGAGGAGGTCGAAGGATCGGTCACTGCCGCAAAACACTTCGGCGAAAGGCTCGGCCGTTACCTTCTGCGCTGCGGGCTGGTTACGCCCGAGCAGCTCTGCCGGGCGGTGGCGTTGCAGTCCGGCCTGCCGATCGTAGACACGCCCGAAATTAAAGCCGCCGGATCGTTGACGACGTTATTTCCCTTCCTCGTTCTCAAGGAAAACAGTTGCGCGCCTTTCGCGGAAACGGCAAAAACCGTTTCGATGGCCGTGGCCGAACCGTTGAAGGCCAGCGCCCTGCGCCAGTTGGAAGGGATCTGCAGGAAGCGCGTCGAGATGTTTGTCGCGCCGGAGGACGTGGTCGCCAAACAGCTCGACGTCATCTACGAAGGGTCCAAGCCGAGGAAGTATACGCGCTATCAGGTGCAGATGCCGATCGAGTACCGCTTTTCAACCCGCCTGGGCCGGCCGCTCGATGACAACGCCTATGCGGCGTTCACCGCGAACATCAGCCAGGGCGGCATGGCGCTCAACCAGGCCGAACCTGTTCCCGACATCATCGCTGCGCAGCCCCGGCACGACATCTACGCGCGCGCCGTGTTAAAAGATCCGCTGGCGGATATTCATGCGATCTGCCAGTTGCTCTGGATCCGCCAGCCCGGCGCGGGGCCTGCGATCTGGCGTCTTGGATTTCAGATCGTCCAAATTGCCGCATCCGACGACCGGCAACTCCAGAGTCTGTGCATGAAAGTTTCGCGCAGCCGCAATTTCGACTTCGCGTCCCGGTCCGCATTATCCTTGCGCCCGGTTGGGCCATCGGCCGGCGCGCCTGTCGCCCGCACTGCTTCTTCAATGAGAACGGAGGTCTCCATGGGCTCAGTGGACAGAATAGACGCGGAACGCATACGGAGCCAACTGCGCACACTGGGGATCACCGAAGACGTGCTCGTTCACGAACAGTCGTATCAGCAATTCATGCTGGAAAAGGGCATCAAGACGCTGGGCAAGGGCGGCGAAGGCGCCGTTTACTTTCTGCGCGGACACGTGGTCAAGGTGGTCGCGCCCGAAGGCGCCGGCGCTGCACTGCGTGAAATCGCGCACATGCTCTACCTCAACGGCCTTGGCGCCGATGGCGTAATGGGTGAACGCAAGCGGCGGGATTTTCCGTCACTGCTTTGGATCTATACGCTTTCCAACGGCAGTCTCGCCGTCGGCATGCAGCCGTTCGATCCCGCGGAGTCCCCTCTAAGCACAACCCTGTACGAACGATTGCGGCGCGGGCCGCCGCTGAGCCACGGCCATGCACTGGCCCTGCTGGGGGCGCTGGCGCGCACGCTGAGTTTCATGCACGCGATGGGCATGATTCATCATGACTTGAAACCGGCCAACATTTTCGTGCCAGCGGACATGAAGCAGGAGCCGATCGTCTTCGACTTCGGCCAGTCGCTGCTGCGAATGAACAGTTGGGGGCGCGAATGGTTGCAACACGATCATAATTCCAGGCTGTGGTTCAACGGCACGTATCGCTACATGCATCTCTTGCGCCGCACGGCTCACCTCGGCGCCGTCGCGGTATTGAGCGGGCGCACGCTGACGGACAAGCAAACGACCGCGATGGACCGCTATCTTCCGTCGTTATACGACGACGTATTTGCGTACGCACGCATCGTCCGCGACGTGGTGCGAAGCAAAAACGTTCAATTGGAAAAGGCGGAAGCAGCGGCGCTGATCGAGCTCTACCGGGACTTGATGGGCTTGCAGCGCGAGGCTAAAAAAGCGCCCAGCAGCGGCCTGACATCGATGTTCTTGCGGCGCGTCGAAGTTGCGCCGGTGAAAGTAGGGCCTGAAACCAAATGGCCGTCGATGGAGAAAGTCAGTACCCGCGTTCAGAATGTGCTGAAGTCGTTGCGAACGGCGACGAAAACCAAGTAAACTGAAGAGCGATTTGACCCTCTTGTTTTTCCCTCGTATTGTCGGTTAACGATCAAGCAATACATTCGAGGAGCAACATGCCCACGTTTCTGTCTGTCGATGAAATCCGCCGCCGCTGGATTGCGTTTTTTGTGGCCGAAGGGCACAAACATGTGCCCTCCGATTCGCTCCTGCCGCATAACGATCCGAGCGTCCTGTTCACCGGCGCGGGAATGAACCAGTTCAAGGACAATTTCATGGGCCGCGCGAAACTGGACCATCCGCGCCAGCGCGCCGTCACCGTGCAGAAGGTCATGCGCGCCTCGGACATCGACAACGTCGGCCGCACGCCCAACCATCAGACGTTTTTCGAAATGCTCGGGCACTTTTCGTTCGGCGATTACTTCAAGNNATTTCTCGTTCGGCGATTACTTCAAGAAGGAATCGATTGCATTCAACTGGCGCTTCCTGACCGATCCGGAAATCGGGCTGGGGCTGGCGAAGGAGCGTATCAGCGTCACCATCTTCGGCGGCGATGCGGCGCTGGGGATTCCGAAGGACATCGAAGCGATGGAGGCGTGGAAGGCCACCGCGCCGGAGTTGCAGAACAAGGACGGTTCGTGGCGCATCTATGAATACGGCCAGGACGAGAATTTCTGGCCGGCCAACGCGCCGTCGGAAGGCCCCAATGGACCGTGCGGCCCGAATACGGAGATGTACTACGACACCAAGCCCGAACAGGGCGCGCCGGAGCCTGTACAGGGCAGCCGCGACAAGTATCGCTACGTCGAAGTGGGCAACCAGGTTTTCACGCAGTTCAACCGCGTCGATGTGGGCAAGCTCGAGCCCCTCACGCAAAAGAACATCGACATGGGCGGCGGGTTGGAGCGCATGTCGCGCGTGGTTCAGGGCAAATCGACCAACTTCGAAACCGATCTGCTCTTTCCCATTGTTCTAGAAGTCGCGCGCTTGTCGAAGAAAACGTACGGCCATGAGTTCGAGTTGGACCGCCGCATGCGCCGCATCACCGATCACACGCGCGCGGCGGTGTTCTGCATCGCCGACGGCATCGCGCCGAAGAATGAGGGCCGCAACTACGTCGTGCGCCGCCTGATGCGCCGCGCGATCCTCGACGGCCGCGAACTGGGCATCACCGACCCGTTCCTCGGCGCTGTGGCGCGCGTGGTCATCAAGCAGATGAGCGCCGGATACCCGGAGCTTGCGCCGCGCGCGGACACGCTCGTGCGGCTGATCGAGGAAGAAGAGGCGGCGTTCAGCCGCACGCTTGTTCAAGGCCGGCAGGTGTTTGAGGATCTGGTCGCGGGACTGAAATCGAAGAAACAGACGGTCATTTCCGGCGCAGATGCTTTTAAGCTATTGGATACATTCGGCTTTCCACTGGAGCTGACAACCGAGTTGGCGCAGGGACTTCAGTTGACCGTTGATAAAGCGGGATTCGATGCGGCAATGCAAGTGGCCGTAGACCGCAGCCGCGGCGACGAAGGTCCCGGGCCGATTTTTCAAGGCGGTGCGGTTGCGGAACTCAAGACGAAATTCGCTGGCAAGAAAACCGCGTTCGAAGGCTACAGCAATCTCCTCGTCCGCGACGCCAAAGTGCTGGCGCTGATTCAGAACGACAAAGTGGTCGAGAGCGCTGCGCCCGGCGAAGCGGTGGTGCTGTTCGACCGCACTCCCTTCTATGGTGAGAGCGGCGGGCAAGTCGGAGATCGCGGCGCGATCTTCGACCGCAATTTGAGCGCCGGAAAGTCGCTGACCACAACGTTGCAACTCGACGCCAACGTGCTGGATACGCAGAAAACCGAGGGCCTCGTGCTGCATCGCGTGAAGGTGCGCAGCGCCATGCGTATTGGCGACACGTTCACGCTTGAAGTCGACGCGCAATACCGCCTGCCGACGTTGAAAAACCATTCGGCGACGCATCTGCTCCACAACGCGCTGCGCACGATTCTGGGTTCGCACGTCGAACAGCGCGGCTCGCTGGTCGCGCCGGACCGGCTGCGATTCGACTTCACGCATTTCGAACAGATCAAGCCGGAGCAACTCGCGGAGATCGAAGCGCGCGTGAACCAGATGATCGTCGCCGATTATCCGATTGAGACACAAGAGATGGCAATCGCCGATGCAAAAGAAAAAGGCGCAATGGCGTTGTTCGGCGAGAAATACGGCGACCGGGTGCGCGTCGTTTCGATGGGGCCGTCGGTGGAACTGTGCGGCGGAACGCACTGCGTTCGCACCGGTGAGATTGGCTACCTCCGCATCGTCGCCGAAAATTCCGTGGCCGCCGGGGTGCGCCGCATCGAAGCGCTGACCGGCGCCGCGGCCGTCGCCGACGCGCGCAAGACCGA
>PLYG01000400.1 GCA_003153335.1 Betaproteobacteria bacterium
AGTGCTCGATACGCGCCGGGATTAGCGGCGCGGCGTGCTGTCGCGTCTTGCCTTACTCCGGCTTGATGCCGGAGTCCTTGATGAC
Source organism: Betaproteobacteria bacterium (assembly GCA_003153335.1). Taxonomy (GTDB): domain Bacteria; phylum Pseudomonadota; class Gammaproteobacteria; order Burkholderiales; family Casimicrobiaceae; genus PALSA-1005. Next base: position 86 of record PLYG01000400.1, read on the forward strand.
CCTGGCCCACTTGGCGATCTCTTTCGCCTGAAACTCCGCAAACTCGTCGGGCGAGTTGGCAACCACCTCCGCGCCTATCGCTTCGAGACGGGCGCGCACTTCCGGCGGCGCGACGGCATTGACGATTTCCGCGTGCAGCTTCGCCACGACATCGCGCGGCATGCCGCCGGGGCCGGCAATGGCGAACCAGGTATAGGCGTCGAATCCCGGCAACCCGGCCTCGGCGATGGTCGGAATCTCCGGCATCGCGCGCGTGCGCTCGGCGGTTGACGCGCCCAGCGCCCTGATCCGGCCGGCCTTGATCTGCGGGATGGCCGTCGGCCCCAGCTCGATCATCATGTCGACCTCGCCTGCGACCAGCGCGGCCATGCAGGGCGCGCTGCCGCGATAGGGAATAGGCAGGATGGATACCTTGGCCATGCTTTTGAACAGCTCCGGGTTGGTGTGCTGCGAAGTGCCGTTGCCGGCAGAGGCGTAGGTCAGCTTGCCGGGATTGCGGCGCGCATACTCGATCAGTTCCACCACCGAATTGACCGGCACCTTCGGATGCACCACCAGGTAGCTCGGCACGCGGATGACTACCGAGATCGGCGTGAAATCCTTGACGATATCGTAGGGCAGCTTGGCGAACAGGCTTGCGTTCACCGCCATGATGCCGGTGGAACCGACGATCAGCGTGTAACCGTCCGGCGGCGACTTGACGACGCGTTCGGCGGCGATCGAGCCGCCGGCGCCGGGCACGTTCTCCACCACCGCAGGCTGGCCCAGGGACTTGGTGAGATGGTCCGCGATGATGCGCGCCGTCAGGTCGGCGCTGCCCCCCGGCGGGAACGGCGCGATGATGCGGATCGGCTTGTTCGGGTAGCCCTGCGCGAACGCAGTGGCCGCACACGCGGCAATGGTCGCGGCAAGCAGCAGCTGCAGGCGTTTCATCGGTTCATCCTTCTGGTCAGACGGCCATCTTCGCTGTGAATTCCTGGCGCAGCTTGTATTTGAGCACCTTTCCGCTGCTGTTGCGCGGAAGCTGCGCAAGGAAGCGCACGTGCTTCGGTTTCTTGTAGCCGGCAATGCGCTCGCGGCAGTGCGCGACGATTTGCTCCTCGGTCGCGACGGCTGCGCCCGGCTTCAACTCGACAAAGGCCGCAACCGCCTCTCCGAAAACGGCGTCGGGCACGCCTACCACGGCGACGTCCCGCACCGCCGGGTATTCGAGGATCGCGAGCTCGACTTCCTTCGAATAGATATTGTAGCCGCCGGAGAGCACCATGTCCTTCTTGCGATCGACGATGTAGAGAAAACCCTCGGCATCGGCACGTCCCATGTCGCCGGTGGCGAGCCAGCCTTCGCGAAAGGCCTCGGCGGTCTCCCCGGGCTTGCCGTAGTAGCCGCGCATGGTAAGGAAGCGCCCGGGCTCGCCGCTGCGTACCCATAGCTCGCCGACTTCGCCCGGCGCCACGTCGCGCGCCGCGGCGTCGACGAAGCGCACCTCTACCCCTGCAATGAGGCGGCCGATCGAGCCAGGCCGCGCGAGCTGGTCCGCGGGAGCGAGGTTGGTGAGCGCGCCGCATTCCGTCATCGCGAAATAGGAATGGATGCCGGCATGGGGCAGCGCGCGCAGGATGCGCTCCTTGACCTCGCGCGGGAAGGCCTCGCCGGTGGCGACGATGATGCGCAGCGTGGCGAAGCTCTGCGGCGCGGCCTCGATCTCGGGCAGCAGCATGCGGCCCACGGTCGGCACCATGCCGAGCACCGTGATCGCCTCCGCCGCGCACGGGCGCGCGGTCTCGCGCGGATCGAACTTCCGCAGGATCACGAGCGGCGCGCCGAGGCACAGCATGTTGACCACGCGGCCGAACGCGGTTCGATGCGTGAGCGGCGTGGTGATCAGCTGGCGGTCTCGCGCGGTGAGGCCCCACTCGACGGCGTTGACAAAGCTGGGCACGAAATAGTTTGCCTGCGTCAGGATGGCACCTTTCGGCCGGCCCGTGGTGCCGGAGGTATAGGCGATCATGCAATCGTCGGATTCGACCGGCAGCGCGAAGTTTCGCGGCGCGTGCGATTGGATAAGTGCGTGCAAGTCCAGCTCGCCCGGCGCCGCATCCGGCGCGGCGATAAGCGTCTGCACCGGCACGCCCGCCCGAGCGAAAGTGGCGCGCGTTTCCGCGTGGATGAAGGCCGCTCGCGGCGTGCAGTCGGCGAAGACGCAGGCGATTTCCCGCGGCGTGAGCCGCGTGCCCACCGGCACCGCGATGGCGCCGACCTTGACGATGGCGAGAAACGCGAGCACGAACTCGGCACAGTTCGGCATGTAGATCGCGACCCGGTCGCCCAGGCCCACGCCCTGCGCGTTCAGCGCGGCGGCGAGACTGGAGCTGTTTCGCTCGAGCTCGATGAAGCTCAGCCGCAGTCCCTCGCACACCAGCGCCTCGCGCCGAGGCGTAGCCGCGGCATGCACGGCGAGGAAGGCGGGAAGTTTCACCCGCCTGTCATCCCAAGAGTCCGTTTCAGAATGCCTGAAACGGACCCTGACTCAGGGGAGCATGAAAGGATGTATCCCCTCATTTTGTAAGCGGTTCCAAGGTAGTACGGGGAGATGATCGGCATCGCCCGGATTTGCCTGGCAAGTTCGTCGGGTAGCGCTTCTTCTGCGCGGCAGTTCAGACCCACGCCTTAGTCCTCATGCGGCGCGAACCCCTCGCGCAACTGGTACTTCAGCACCTTGCCCATGCTGTTTCGCGGCAGGCCGCTGACGAAGCAGACGTGCCTGGGTTTCTTGTAGCTCGCGATGCGTTCGCGGCAATGCTCGATCACGCGCTCGGCCGCCAGCGCGGCGCCCGGTCGCGTTTCGACGAAAGCCGCCACCGCCTCGCCGTAGAGCGCGTCGGGCACGCCGATCACGGCCACGTCCTGCACCTCCGGAAGGTCGAGGATCGCGGCCTCGACCTCCTTCGAATAGATATTGTAGCCGCCGGAGAGCACCATGTCCTTCTTGCGGTCGACGATGTAGATGAAGCCGTCCTCGTCGACGCGCGCCACGTCGCCCGTATGCAGCCAGCCGTCGGTAATCGATTCCGCCGTCGCTTCGGGACGGTTGATGTAGCCCTTGATCACGGGCGCGCCCTTCACCCAAAGCTCGCCGATTTCGCCAGGTGCAACGGTCTTGCCGTCATCGTCCACGCATTTGGCTTCGAAGGACGGCATGGCGGGGCCGACGCTGGCCGGCTTGTCGACGAAGAAGTCCGCGGCGACCGATGTGATGATGCCGCAGGTCTCCGTCATGCCGTAGCCGGTATTCGGTCGCGCCGTCTTCACTTGGGAATCGATCTTGTGCACGAGATCGGGCTGCAGCGGTGCGCCGCCGCCGCCAAGGCTCATCAGGCTCGACGTATCGGTTTTCGCAAAGTCGGGATGCGTCAGCAACTCGCGCGACATCACGGGCACGCCACTCATCGCGGTGACGCGTTCACGCTCGATCAGCTTGAGCGCCTCGCCGGCGTCCCACTTGTACATCAGCACCATTTTTCCCCCCGCAGCAGTCGTCGCGTAGGCGCCGCAATTGTTGGCGGTGACATGGAAGAGCGGTGTGGTGAGGAGTGCGATCGGAACCGGGACCGGCGCATTCGGATCGGGCGCAACGCCCGTGCCGCGCGCCGTCGCCAGCGCCTGCACCTGTCCGGAGAACATCATGTTGAAGAGATTGGAGACGCAGCCGCGATGGGTGAGCTGCGCGCCTTTGGGATTACCCGTCGTGCCCGACGTGTAGAAGATGCAGGCGTCCGCGTCGGGATCGACCTGGACGGCCGGCAGCGTGCCGCCCGTGGCGATGACGTCCTTGTAGGCGACGACGCCCGGCGGCAGCGACTTGACGCGGACGCCGACCAGCTTGCTCTGCGCTGCCACCGCGGGCCGCTCCAGGATTCGCGCAAGGCGTTCTTCGTCGGCGAAGACGACCTTGGGTGCGGAGTCCTTCAGCGCATATTCAAGTTCATCCGTCACCCACCACGCGTTCATGCCGACAACGGCGATGCCGACGCTGACGCAGGCCCAATAGATGAGCATCCATTCGGGATAGTTGCGCATCGCGATGGCGACGCGGTCGCCCGGCTTCACACCCTCTTTGAACAGCCAGTTGGCGATGGCCGCGGTCTGCGCATGCGCCTGCGCATAGGTCAGGCGTTCATTTTCGTAGACGAGATATTCGCGGGCGCCATATGGCGCGGTCGACAGCCAGAGTTCGCGGATGCTGGGAGGCGCGTTCTTGAAGGTGCGCAGGCTGACGCCGCGAACCTCGACATTCTTGATTTCAAAGGGCGCGCCGGGCGCGGTCAATTCGGCCCAAGCCTGCTTCAGTTCCTTGTAGTGCATGACGCGTCGTCCCTGAGATGTTGTTTTGCCGTAACCTGCCATTCGGCCGGTTGAATGCAACTGCTTTGTGGGCGCATGGCAAACCAGCCATGCCCCGAAAGCCGCTGCGTAAGCTTTTGAACGCGCCCCGTGTCAGTCGGGTGTTGCGCGCGCCAGCCGCTCCAGTTCGCGGATCTCAAAGAGTTCCTTGCGGCTGAATTTGAGGTGCGGCCCGATCGCCGCCATGGCCGTCGGTCCGATCTTCTTTTCCAGAACGTGCAGCCGGTCGAACTTCGCATCGTCCGCGCCGGTCAGCGTCACCCGCTGGCCGCGCTCGCGTTCCAGATCGATGCTTTCGGCGCGCAGGACGAGTTCGGTGTGCAGCTTCACATACTCGAACATGTCCTCGGCATGCGCGCCGCTGAACCGCATTGCCAGATTGGTGATGAAGCGGCCGGCCTCGTCGTTGACGAACTCCCCGCTCTCGATCTCGAACATCAGATGCTGGTGGGTCTCATAGTCCGTCAGAAGCCAGGTGTGGAGCTGCTCTTCGCTCTTGGCAAAGATCATCAAGAGGATCGTCGGCAGGACGATGAACGAGGCCGCCGTGTTCAGCACGATCTGGTGTGGATAGTAGTTGAAGGCGGCGTGCAGGATGATCGCCAGCACAAGGCCCGGCAGCACGTCGAGCGGACCCAGCTTCGGGCGCTTTTCGATCAGCGTCTGCGCCATGATGGCGAAGATTGCGGTGGTGCCGCCGTGCATCATCGCGGTGCCGAAGCCGCGGAAGATCCACACCGTGATGTTGGCCTGCGTCAGGATATGCAGGAGATAGGCATTCTCGGCCATGGAGAAGCCCGTGCCGATGGCAAAGCCCACGATCGCCGCATCGACGCGAAAGCCGATCCGGTTCATCGCGAAGAGCACCATCAGGGCGCTCGACTTCAGCAATTCCTCGACCACCGGCGCAACGAAGCGCGTGTAATCGGCGGTGCTGATGTCAAAGCCGGTCGAGATCGCGCCGTTGATGAGATAGCCGAAGCCGGCGAGCACGATGCCCGCGACCAGCATCTGCAAGATAAAGGCGAGCCGCACGAGCTTGAAACTGTCGAGATGGACAAGCGCGTACAGGAAGAATGCGACGGGAGAGAGCGCCACGGCCAGATTAATGAAGATGCTTGTCATACCGGCTGCAGTTCATCACAGGATCTTCAAAGACGCCAGAATCTGGCCCTTATGGGGTGTTCCGCCCACAAAACCCTCGGCATAGCCGATCGAGAACGTCATCGGCAGGCGCAGCGCGACGGTGAAGTTCCAGTCGACCTGGACGCCCACGGACTCATAGGTCTCTCCGGTCTTATCGCCCGGTTCACTGAACAGCACGCCGGCGAATAGGGCCGGCCGCGCCGAACTGAGGAACAGGCCCGGCGTTCCGATATCCTCGAAGCGGATCGGCGGCAGGTTCCATTCGCCCACTGTCTTGATGAAGTTGCGCGCGCTGATCTCGTCGATGTCGAAGCCGGGGAAGCTGTCATACTCGCGGTAGCGCTTCACTTCGCCATTGTCGACGAAGTTGTTCCGGAAGCTGCCGAAGTAATAGAACGTGAGCGGGTTCAGGCGGTTGCCGCCCGCCAATCCCGCCGAACTATAGAGCCACAGCGAGGAATGTTCCCAGGGCAGCGCATAGCCGAAATCGAGACCGCCACGCAGCTTTGGAAATACTTCGTGCGCCCCATAGTCTTCCGACAGATCGAGATTCCAGCCCCAGCCCTCTTCGTGATCGACCGCGCCAAGCGACTTGGTGGCGTTGACATATTTGAGGCCTACATCCGCCGACACGATATTGCGGTCCACGGTCGCGGCGATGTTCTGGAACCCGGGCAACTGATCAAGGCTCGTGTAGTAGGCAAGGTCGGCCGTGAGATCGAGCTGGCGCGGCAGATCGTAGATCAGGGGATGCTTGTAGCCGACCATCAGCGCATCGCCCTTCAGGCTGCGGTCCACCGGCCCGAACAGGTCGTAGAAATTGGCGTCGTTGTGCCAGTAGCGGAAATGCCATTCGGGCGTCTTGTATTCGAGATTGACGTGGAACTGTTCGGACGTGCGCAGATCGCCTGCCGGTGAGTAAGCGATGGTCGCCAGGATCTGCTCGAAGGCGAGCGGATCTTCGAAGATCACATGCCAGCCGAACGCCGCGTGACCCTTATAGCCCATGATGACCGGATAATTCGCATCCAGTCCGATGTGATCGAAGGGCACATATTTGCCCTGTGTGGTGATCATCGATTCGAAGGGTATGCCCGCCGGCGAGCCGACCGCGTAATCCTTCAGCTCGGGATGTTTCGTGATCACCTCGTTGCCGAGGAACTTGACCGTGCCCAGATTGTCGAGCGGCTTGGGATCGATGACGACCGGCGTGAAGCCCTGGCCGGTGAACTCGAACACGATGAGCGTGCCGTCGGCCTGCGGGATGGGGCGGAAATAGCCTGTCACCGCATTGCTGACCGCCTCGGTCTTTCCGGTTGCGATCTCATAACGGAAGATGTTCGACACGCCGGTGTAATAGTCGCTGCCGAAGAGATATTTTCCGTCGGGCGAGAACACAAAACCTTCCGGGACGGTCTGCCCGAAGTTGAATTCCGAGACCGGTGTCGTCGTACCGGCGATCAGGTCATCGGTCTTGAACACGCGCACCATCTGGTCGCCGTTCACTTCGCCGACGGACGCGGAGAGGAACTTTCCGTCCGGCGAGATGTCGAGATCGAATGGCACTTCGCCGAACGGGAAGGTGTGGATCTGGTTCCAGTCCGTGTACGGCGCGGGAATGCGCACCAGCGTGGCATAGCCGTTCAGATGGCGGATGCCCCAGAGCGACTGGTCGGCCTTGTTGAACACCAGATCGCCGATGCGCGCATCCTTGAGCAGCATCTTCTTCTCGCCTGTCTTGAGGTCGAGCTGCATCACGTCGCGATACGCGTAATTATCGTCGGTGTAGAAGACGAGCCGCTTGCCCGGATCGAAGGCGAGCGAGGTCACCTTGTAGAGCATCGGACCCTTGAGGTCCGTCAGATGCATCAGCTTGCCGTCAGTGAGCGACAATTCGCCGATATGGCTGATGACGCCCGGGTAGCGGAAGCCGCCGACAAGACTGTTTGTCGCCGGATCGAGAAACGCGCGCGAGATCGAACCCAGCGTGCGCTGCGTCAGCCGCTTGGCGTCGGTGTTCGGATATTGGTGCACCAGGGCAAGATTGGCGTTCTGGAAATCGTGCTCATAGGCGATCCAGTCGTTCCACGCCGCATCGAGGCTCTTTCCGAACACATGCTCGAACTGGGTGGAATAGTAGGCCGAGCTGTCCTCGTCGCGCTTCAACCACTCCACCACCTTGGCCGGCGAATAGGTCAGCGCGAGATAGGAGAAGAAGCGCGTGCCGTAGAGATAGTCGTTCACGCCGACCTGGAAATCGACCTGCGTGCCTTCCGCTTCCAGGCCGAGCGGAGAATAGAAATGCGCGTTGTCCCGCACCATGGCGCGGAAGACCATTTCGTCATACGCGCCCTGCCCGCGGCCAAGGCCGCCGCCCATCCAAGTCTCCATGAAGACGGCGCTGCCTTCGAGATACCAGCGCGGAACTGTAGCTCGCGGCGCGGCGAGATAATTGTAGAGAATGGATTCGGGATGCGCCTGGGTCGCTTCCGGCTTGCCCTGGAAGAGATGGCGCCAGAAAGCATCGCTGCCGTTGTAGACGTCCATGGTCGCGACATGGACCATCTCGTGATTCATGATCGTGTAGAAACGCTCACCCGGGCTGAACGTCTCATAGGTCAAAGGCAGGGGCGCGATATCGACGAGCACCGCGCCGTTCGGCACCGCGCGCGCGGCCGCATTGCCATAATCGGAAAAGTCCTTGATCAGCAGCGTGGTCGGTTCCCACGGCTTCCAGTTGAAGGTCCGCTTCTGGAAGGCGAGCGAATTCTCGAAGTTCCGGCCGATATAGGGGGTGAGATAGGTCTCGGTCGGGTCGAAATAGAGCATCAGCAGGTCTTTGGTCTCGATCTCGTTGAGATCGATCGTCGCCGCCGAGGCACAGGAAAGCGCTGCCGGCAGCGACACTGCCAGGCACAACAATGCCTTACGGATATTTGCCCCCAAAAACCTGTCCCCGAGAAGTTCCCCGGCCCGAACTTAGCCAGTTTGATTTATGACGGAAATGAAAAGGGCCGCCCTGTCGCCAGAGCGGCCCATTTTTCTTTGGAGTGCGGCAGGATTACTGCGAAGCACGGCTCAGGGAGCTGGCGAAACTGGCCGAATTGACCAGTGCGCCAAAGGCCGGGTTGGAGGCCAGCGCCGAGAAGGCCGGAATGCCGGCCAGCGAAGCAAAGGCCGCCGCATTCTGGGAGATCGACGCCATCGCCGCGGAATTTCCGGCAAGGGCGGCGAAAGCGGCCGGGTTAGCCGCCATCGCGGCGAAGGCCGGGTTGGCCGTTGAGAAGGCGAACGCCGAGCTCACCGCCGAAGCGGCCTGCGCCGAACGCAGGGCAGAAGCTGCCTGCGAGACCTGGGCAGCGGCGGCGGCTTGCGACGACAAGGCCGCGGCCTGCATGGCCGACACTGCGGCTTGCGCGAGTTGCGGGGTGAGCGAGGCAACGGCCTGCGCCGCAGAAGCGACGGCGGCCGATTGCATAGCCATGCTCTGTGCAGCCTGAGCAGCAGTTGCAGCTTGCGCGACCTGCGAAGCAGCAACGGCGGTTGGCGCCATCGCTGCAGCCTGGGACACAGCCTGCGACGATGCGCTCGCCGATGCGGCCGCCGTTGCAGCGGAAGCAGCGGAAGCCTGCGAAGCCGCGGTTGCAGCCTGTGCCGCAGTAGCCACGGCAGCAGCGGTCTGTGCTGCGCTTGCGGCTGCTTCGACACGGGCAGCGGCAGCGGCCGAGATGTTGGACGCTGTATGAACCGCAGCAGCGGCGGACTGAAGAGCAGCGGCGGCGCTCGACATGGCGGCTGCGGCCTGTCCGGTCAGAGCCGATGTGGCGGCAGCGGCTTGTGCGGCGGCGACGGCGTTGGCGCTCAGTGCGGAGTTGGCGCGCGAGAGCTCAGATGCGGCTGCGGCGTTCGCCGTCAGGCTGGAACTCACCTGTCCGACATTCTGTGCAGCGCTGATCTGATAGGCGGCCTGCAAGGCCATCGACACGACAGCAAGGTTTGCGTGTTGACCGAAGTCGGCCGCGCGCGAACCCAGGTCGGCTGTTTTCGAACTTAGGTCGGCAGCCTTCGTGCCCAAGTCAGCAGCCTTCGAGCCCAGATCGGCGGACTTCGAACTCAGGTCCGCGGCTTTGG
>PLYG01000429.1 GCA_003153335.1 Betaproteobacteria bacterium
ACGTGGCGCGCGCCTCGCGCATGGGCGGAATCCCAGGCGGACAGTTCATCATACCGCGCGCCATCATCAAAGCCGTTGCCAACCACTTTTACGACATGGCGCCGGAGACGATTCGCGAGCAGACATTCTGTTGCGGCGGGGGTGGCGGTCTGTTGACTGACGATTTGATGGAGTTGCGCGTAAAGGGTGCGCTGCCGCGCATGGAGGCACTGAAGAGCGTCGTGGATGAGCATGGCGTGAATTTCATGGCAGCGATCTGCGCCATTTGCAAGGCGCAGTTTTCCAAGGTGTTGCCCAATTACGGCTTCGACATGGAGATGATCGGCGGCGTGCATCAATTGGTCAGTACCGCGATCCGGCTTGGATCCAGGAAATGAGCCCGACATTGGCCGCGGAATGGTCATCCGGCGCCTCGAGTTAAAGGAGAGTTTGCAATGGCAGGCCATACCGAACAAACCAAAGGACAGCCAATAACCTTTCGGCGCTACCAGGATGGCGACCACACACCGCTCGCCTGGCAGGAAGAGATTTTCGACGCAGACCATAGCCATAAATGCCCTACCTANNCGGCCGGCGAGGACATCCGCAGCTACCTGAACATTGTCCGTGGCATCGAAAAACCGCCGGCAGGGATGCCCTGGCAGGAATACGCATTCCGCAGGCTGACTGAAGCCAACCCTTTCCCTTCCGTGATGGGTCGAGTCTGCCCTGCCCCGTGCGAATCGGGCTGCAACCGCAACGAGGTGGAAGACACCGTCGGCATCAACTCGGTTGAACATTTCCTTGGGGATTATGCGATCGCCAACAAGTTTGCCTATCCAAAGCCGGCAACCACGACGGGCAAGAAAGTCGCAGTCATCGGCGGCGGTCCCGCCGGTCTGGCCTGCGCCTACCAGCTTGCAAAGATGGGGCACGAAGTCACGGTGTTCGATGATCATGCGGAGTTAGGCGGCATGATGCGTTATGGCATTCCGGGTTTCCGGACGCCGCGCGAAGTGCTCGATGCCGAAATCCAGCGCATCCTCGACCTCGGCATCAAGACGCACCTGAACTGCCGCATTGGCACCGATGTCACGATGGACGAAATCAACGCGGCGTTTCATGGCGTATTCCTCGGCCTGGGCGCACAGTCCGGCAGGGCGCTGCCTGTGCCTGGCGCAACAGCCCCGAATTGTGTCACCGCCACGTCCTTCTTGCGCGCATTCAACGATGGCCGCATGCGCCACGTCGGCAAGCGCGTGGTGGTGGTTGGCGGTGGCGACACTTCAATTGACGTGGCAACGGTCGCACGGCGCCTTGGCCATATCGACAAAGTCCACGGAAAGGACCGGCCGGAATATGCCATCGGCGGGCACGTGGCCCACGATGTGGCCGAAATCTCGGCCAAGCAAGGCGCCGAGGTGACGCTTACCTCCGTTTTCGCTGTCGACAAGATGCAGGCCAATAGACACGAGATCGAACAGGCGCTCAGCGAGGGCATCGCCATTCGCGGCGGCATGTCGCCCATAGCGGTCCTGCTGGGCCCCGATGGCCGTGCCGAGGGACTGCGTGTGGCCCGGTGCGAGGCAAAATTCATCGGTACGAGGCTGGAAATCAAGGTCATCGAGGGTACGGAGGAAGATATCCCGGCAGATCTGATTGTCTCGGCGATCGGCCAGGCAGTCGATTTCACCGGCCTGGAAATGTTCAATAACGGCAAGGGTGGCATTAGTGCAGACCGCAACTATCAGGTGACCGGCAAGCCCAGCGTCTTCGTAGGCGGCGATCTGATCCGCCCCCACCTGCTCACGACAGCAATTGGTCACGGCGCCATTGCCGCAGAAGGTATGGACCGCTTTCTGCGTGGCGAAGAACTGGAAAAGCGCCCGAAGATCGATGTCCACTTTTTTGACCTGCAGCGAAAAATGCTGGAGAAGGGGTTCGCCTTCAGCGAAGTTCACGAACCTATCCGGGGTACGGATGCCAGCACCGCCGCCATCCACAACTTCGACAATCGCTCCGACCGCTATGTTATTCCGCACGAAGATCTATTCCTCGGTCACTTCAATTACACGCCGCGCAATGTCCGCAAGGTGATCACGCTCAATGCAGAGCAGGCACTCGGCAACTTCGAAGAACGACTCCGTGTGCTCTCCCAGGAGCAGGCTGTCGCGGAAGCAAAGCGCTGCATGAGCTGTGGCATGTGCTTCGAGTGCGACAACTGCGTCGTCTACTGCCCGCAGATAGCAGTGTTCAAAGTGGCCAAGGGGAAATCCACCATGGGGCGCTATGTCGATACCGACTATAGCAGGTGCATCGGTTGCCACATATGCAAGGACGTTTGTCCAACTGGCTACATTCAGATGGGGCTTGGAGAGTAGGCAGATGCGGTGGCGGATCAACAATGGTGATCGACCAGGCTGGAAAATGGGCCTTCTACTGGTGCTTCTGATGGCACCCGGGGTTGCCGTGGCAGCCCCGGGAACAGGCCCGGAGGCGACAGGCGGTGTACCCAAACCCGCTATCGAAAGGGGCAAGGGCGACAAGTGCGTGGAAGACACTGAATTCATGCGCAAGAACCATATGGCTCTGCTCAAGCACCAGCGTGACGAGACGGTTCACAACGGCATTCGAACCAAACAGTACAGCCTGAACGGCTGTATTGAATGTCACGCCAGCCGGAAGACCGGCCGCGTGATTGGCTCCGACGAAAATTTCTGCCAGGGTTGCCACAGCTACGCCGCCGTCCAGTTGGACTGCTTCGAATGCCATGCCAGCAAACCCAAGTCCACAGCATCCCTGATGGGGACCCGTGAGCAGGGGATTGCGCCCCTCACCACCTCCGCGCCGATAGCGCAGCCGCCGAGTGGCCCGGCAGCCCGCAACTTGCCCAAGGGGACAGCGCCATGAGCGCTGACCATCGATCCGCCGCCGGAACGGTAAGCCGCCGGGGCTTCCTCGGAATTTCTGCCGCAGCGCTCGCGGGCGTCATGCTGGCACCGGGTGTGCGGCTGATTGAACTGGCGGCCGGGCGCGCCCCTGGCGAACCGGCAACCAATCAGGTGCGCTGGGGCATGCTTATCGATACCAACCAATGCGACAGCGGCTGCACCGACTGCGTGAGCGCCTGCAACACCGAGAATGGCCTCTCGGGCAGGACACTCGAAACCGATTCGCAGTGGATACGCAAGATCGATATCAAGAACCTGCGGACAGGCAAGGCGCACTCGCTGCCGATGCTGTGCCAGCACTGCGNNAGAATCCAGAAGTGCCTCGCGGCAAAGGATGCGTCGAGGCTTGCACCATGTGCGTGCAGCGCGTGGACCGCGATCTCAGCCCAGCGTGCGTCGAGGCATGCGCTGCGGCCGGACACAGGGCCATCATTTTCGGCGACCTGAACAACCCGGATAGCGAAATTGCCAAGCGCGTAGCCGCTTATGCCAGCCGGCAGGTGCGCGAGGACCTGGGCTTGAACACCGGCGTGCGCTACCAGGGGATTTGAGAATGAAGGTGGCTTTCCGCGAAATCGAAGGCCGCAGCCGGGGGTACTACGGACTGCTTGGCGCACTTGGCGTCTTTGTGGCTACCGGGCTCCTGGCCGCCCTCTACATGGAACATTACGGGCACATTGTCACCGGCATGAATAACCACATCGTCTGGGGCATGCCGCATGTATTCGCCGTATTCCTGATTGTCGCCGCCTCGGGGGCACTGAACGTAGCCTCCATTGCCTCTGTATTCGGCAAAGCAATGTACAAGCCGCTCGCCCCGCTTTCCGGCCTGCTCGCCATTGCCTTGCTCATCGGCGGGCTCACTGTACTGATGCTCGATCTGGGCCGGCCCGAGCGCCTGATCGTGGCCATGACGCACTACAATTTCAAGTCGATCTTTGCCTTGAACATTTTTCTCTATACTGGCTTCCTGGCCATCGTCATTGTCTATCTGTGGACGATGATGGAACGACGCATGCATCCCTATACGAAGCCGGCAGGGGTCATCGCCTTCGTCTGGCGCCTGCTGCTTACCACGGGAACGGGCTCCATATTCGGTTTTCTGGTCGCACGGCAGGCTTACGATTCTGCCCTGCTCGCCCCGATGTTCATCGTGATGTCGTTCTCCTATGGCCTGGCGATTTACGTGCTGGTGCTGATGGCTGCGTGCCGCGGGGCGGGGCGACCGCTTGGCGATGACATCNNGCAAGCCATCTTTATCGCGGCCGTCCTTTATTTTGTCGGGGTGTATCACCTGACCAACCTGTATTTCACCAAGAGCCACGGTGTCGAACGCTTCATTCTGATCGATGGCGGAATTCACACGCAGCTTTTCTGGATCGGGCAGATTCTGCTGGGTAACGTGCTGCCACTGGCCATTCTTTTTCACCCCCGCCTTGGCAAGTCTCGCCGGCTGATCGCGCTGTCCGCCGGCATGGTCGTTCTGGGCGGACTCGCGCAGATGTACGTCACGATTATCGGCGGCCAAGCCTACCCGTTGGATCTTTTCCCCGACATGCAGATGTCCAGCAGTTTCTATGACGGCGTCGTGCATGGCTACAAGGCGAGCCTGCCGGAAGTGGCGCTCGGCCTTGGCGGCGTCGCCATCGCCGGCGTCATCGTGGTACTTGCGATCAAGCTGCTGCGCTTTCTGCCCAAAAGTCTCGATGGCGGCGTGGTTGCCGCGTCTGACGCTGGCGAATCCCTCGTCAAGGCAGGCTAGGAATCGGTTCATGAACGCCCTTTCGCCCATTTTCGGTCCTGCAGGAAATGTTATGACCACGCCGCGGTTGCTGCTGTCCGCCGCCCATAAGTCATCGGGCAAGACCACCGTCAGCGTTGGGTTGTGCGCTGCGCTCAGGCAGCGTGGCCTTGCGGTGCAATCCTTCAAGAAGGGGCCGGATTACATTGATCCCATGTGGCTGGGACAGGCGTGCGGGCGCGACTGCCGCAACCTGGACCTGTTCCTCATGTCGCAAGATGAAATCGTCGGTATGTTCAGCCACTTTTCAACCGGCGCCGGCATCAGCGTCGTGGAGGGTAACAAGGGTCTCTATGACGGCTTGGCCCTTGACGGCAGCAACAGCAACGCGGCGCTGGCACATATGCTCGGCTTGCCTGTGGAGCTGGTGATCGATGCGCGCGGCATGACCCGAGGCGTTGCACCGCTTATCCTGGGATATCAGGCGTTCGACCCCAACATTCGCATCGCAGGCGTGATCCTCAACAACCTGGGCGGCACGAGGCATGAAGCCAAGTTGCGTGCGGTCATCGAACACTACACCGATGTGCCTGTGGTCGGCGCCGTCCAGTGCGATACGCGCCTGAACATCGGCGAACGGCATTTGGGGCTGGTACCGAACCGGGAACTGGGCGACGCTTCCCGCCGGATCGAGGAAATCGGCACCATTATCGCCCTGCAGGTTGACCTGAATCGTGTGATTGAAATCGCCCGCAATGCGCCGCCGCTGGTGTCGGCACATTCCGCGCGGCCCAGTGGACACGCAAAGCGACGCAGGGTCTGCATCGGCGTGGCACGCGACAAGGCCTTCGGCTTTTATTACCCAGACGACCTGGATGCCTTGCGGTCTGCGGGAGCGGAGATCGTCACGATTGATACGCTGCACGATCCCGAACTCCCCGACGTTGACGGCCTGTTCATCGGCGGCGGGTTCCCGGAAGTATTCATGGACGATCTCGAGGCCAATGCAAGCCTGCGCGAGCAAGTCCGCAATGCCGTTGACGGGGGCTTGCCTGTCTATGCCGAATGTGGCGGCCTCATGTACCTCGCACGGACTCTGACGTGGAAGGGGCGCACCTGCCGCATGGTCGGCGCGATACCCGGCGATGCAGTGATGCACGACAAACCCGTCGGCCGTGGCTATGTGCGACTGGCTGAGACCGGCCTCAGCCCCTGGCCTGCCTCTGGCGGCGCATCAGGGGGACAAGTGCGCGGGCATGAATTCCATTATTCGAGCCTTGAAAATCTGGACCCGGATGTCGAATTCGCATACCGGGTGCTCCGCGGCTATGGCGTCAACGGGGAATACGATGGCCTCGTGTATGGAAATGTCCTTGCCTCGTATGCGCACTTGCGCAGCGTTGGCGGCGTCGACTGGGCAGCGCGGTTTGTCTCGTTTGTTACACAGCAAAAGAGCGCGCGGAGAAAGGACCGAGTCATCACTGCGCCGGTCCGCCTCGACCATAGCGTCGCTGCGCTGTGATCGCGCAACCTGGAAACATCTAAATCGATGATGCCGAACTTGACCGGAAAGCTGATGGTAAGAGGCAAGGAAATTGAGACTGATGCGGAAGGCTATCTAAGAGATCTCGGTGACTGGTCAGAGGAATTCGCCCGTGCGCAGGCGCGGCGGGAAGGGCTTGAACTCACCGAAGAGCACTGGGAATTGATCCGTTTCCTGCGCCAGCATTTCCAGGAGCGCGGCGTGCAGCCGCAGGTGAGAATCATGATCAAGCATTTCGCGGAAGCATGGGGACCCGAACGCGGGAACAATCACTATTTGCACGCCTTGTTTCCCAACGGCGGGCCGCAGAAACAGGGCAATCGGCTCGCTGGATTGCTGAAGACCAAAGGCGAACACTAACAGTCTGTAAAACTGGATCGAGGAGGCGCACGATGTTGAAAGTCACAGTAGAAGCCGCGAAACAGATTCGTCAGGCTGCCATGCAAAGTGGCGCCGACGATATGGCGCTGCGCGTCGCCGCCACGCGCGATCCACAGGGTTCCATCGAGTATGGAATGGGCTTTGACGTGGAGCGGGCAAACGACCTCCAGATTATTTCCGAGGGTGTGACCCTGCTCATTTCGCACCACAGCAAGGATGTGCTGACTGGGACCGTACTGGATTTTGTCGAGCTCAATCCGGGTGATTTCCGGTTCATTTTTGTCAACCCTAACGATGCCGGACCCGAACCAGCGGAAGGGTCCGGCTGTGGACGCGGCGGCTGCGGCACGGATGGTTGCCACTGACCCTGCCGCTTGACGCCGGCACAAACCTTTACGCATCCTCTATCGAAGCGAGACGAACATGAATTCAGCGCGCGAATTCTTCCCGACGTTTATGAATCCCAACGGCGACAAAGGACTGATGTCCGGCCGGGGACGGGTTTACCTGGTGGGTGCGGGACCGGGAGACCCGGATCTGCTTACGCTGCGCGCTNNGGAGCGCATCTACGCCGGTAAAGAACGGAACAACCATACCATGGGGCAAAATGAAATCAATGAGCTGCTGGTGCGGCTGGCCTTGCAGGGCAAACATGTCGTTCGCCTCAAGGGCGGGGATCCGTTCATCTTCGGCCGCGGGGGGAAGAGATGGAAGCGCTCGCCGAAAGGGGCGTTCCGTTTGAAGTTGTGCCTGGCATTACCGCTGCCTGCGGTGTTTCATGCTATGCCGGAATCCCCCTTACGCACCGGGATCATGCCCAGTCGTGCCTGTTGGTGACCGGCCATCTCAAGGACGGGACCACCAACCTCGATTGGGCTGCGCTCACACGGCCGCGGCAGACGGTGGTGATCTACATGGGATTGGGTGCGCTGGCGGAAATCTGCGGCAAGTTCATCGCTCACGGCGTTCGACCCGGAACGCCGGTTGCCGCGGTTCAGCAGGGAACGACGCAAGAACAACGGGTAATCACCGGCACGCTTGAAAGCCTGCCGGCAATAGCCGCCCGCAGCAACCTCAAATCGCCCTGCATGATCATCATCGGTGAGGTCGTGAATCTCCATGAAAAGCTGGCCTGGTTCAAGCCGGAGGCTGCAAAGGAGTCTGCCGATGGCGTTGGCCATTTGCCGGGCGAGTTCAGAAGTCGATGTAGTAATGTCAGCCCACCAAAGCGCGTTTGCGGCGCTCCATCATGCGCCACACAAACGGCGTGAAGATCAGTTGCATGGCCAGTTCCATCTTGCCGCCGGGCACGACGATGGTGTTGGCGCGGGACATGAACGAATCGTTGATCATGCTGCGCAGGTACTGGAAATCGATGCCCTTGGGATTGGCAAAACGGATCACGACCATGCTCTCGTCGGGCGCTGGGATCTCCCGCGCAATGAAAGGGTTGGAAGTGTCCACGCAAGGGACGCGTTGGAAGTTCACATGCGTGTGGGTGAACTGCGGGCAGATGTAGTTCACATAGTCGGGCATGCGGCGCAGGATGGTGTCGGTCACGGCCTCGGTGGAGTAGCCGCGTTTCGATTTGTCGCGCCAGAGTTTCTGGATCCACTCCAGGTTGATGACGGGCACCACGCCGACCAGCAAGTCCGGATACCTGGCGATGTCGACGTCGGGCGTCACCACCCCCCCATGCAGGCCCTCGTAGAACAACAGGTCGGTGTCCCCGGGCAAGGCTTCCCATGGCGTGAAGGTTCCCGGTTCTTGCTGGTAGGGTTCTGCTTCGTCGACGTCGTGCAGGTACTTGCGGCGCTGACCGTTTCCGGTCTCACCGTACGAGCGAAACAGCTCGGCCAACTCGGCGAACAGATTGTTCTCGGGGCCGAAATGGCTGAAGTTTTTGTTGCCCGCAGCCTCGGCTTCGGCCGCCTTGTGCTTCATCTCCTGGCGGTCGTAGCGATGAAAGCTGTCGCCTTCGACCACCGCGGCGCGGACCCCTTCGCGGCGAAAGATGCTCTCGAAGGTGCGGGTCACCGACGTGGTGCCGGCACCCGACGAGCCGGTGATGGAAATGATGGGGTGGCGTTCCGACATGGTGGATTCCCTGGTGGTTTTGAATTGCGTGCAATGTGGCGCTGGATCCGGACGCGGGGCGGGTTCAATCCCGGAACAGGCTGCGTTCGGCAAACAACGGATTGTCTATCGCGCGCGGCGCGGGTTCGGTGTGGTAACGCTCGATGCGTTCCACCTCGTTCTTTGAGCCAAATACGAACCCGATGCGCTGGTGCAACGACGCCGGTTGCACTGCCATCACCGGCTGCCGGCCCGTGCTGGCGCGCCCGCCGGCTTGCTCCATGATGAATCCGATCGGATTGGCCTCGTACAAAAGCCGCAGCCGCCCCGGTTTGGTCGGGTCTTTGGTGTCGCGTGGATACAGGAACACGCCACCGCGCATCAGGATGCGGTGCGCCTCGGCCACCATCGACGCAATCCAGCGCATGTTGAAGTCCTTGCCGCGTGCGCCGGTCTTGCCCGCCAGGCATTCATCCACATACCGCTTGACCGGGGCCTCCCAGAAGCGGCTGTTGGACGCATTGATGGCGAACTCCTCGGTGTCGGCCGGAATCCTGATCTGGGGGTGTGTGAGCATGAACTCGCCCATGTTCGGATCGAGCGTGAAGCCGTTGACACCATTGCCCACCGTCAGCATCAGCATGGTAGTCGGCCCATACAACGCATAACCGGCGGCGACCTGCTGCGTGCCAGGCTGCAGAAAGTCGGCCTCGATGGCGTCGCGCCCGCTGTCAGCCATCTCTTGCGGTGCGCGCAGAATCGAGAAGATGCTGCCCACCGACATGTTCACATCAATGTTGGACGAGCCATCGAGCGGATCGAACACCAGCAGGTATTTGCCGCGCGGGTATTTGGCCGGAATCTGGTACGGCCCATCCATCTCTTCGGACGCCATGCCGCCCAGGAGACCGCTCCACTCATTCCTGCGGATGAAGACGTCGTTGCTGAGCACGTCGAGCTTCTTTTGCGTCTCCCCTTGCACGTTGACTGAACCGCCGTTTCCGTTCATGTCCGTGCCGTGGTTACCCAGCATACCGCTGAGCTCGCCAAAGGCCACGACACGGGCAATCGCCTTGCAGGCCAGCGCGGCGTCCAGAATCAGGCTATTGAAATCGCCGCTGGCGCCGGGGAATCGACGGCGCTCTTCGATCAGGAATTGGGTCAGGGTGGAGCGGTGGGACAAGGGCATGGAAGTTCTCGCTATGTTGGTTCGGTTCGTGCGTTCAGGCGGCTCATTGCGCGTGCGCCTGTGTCGCGCTTTTTTCCTGGCCGGTGCCAGCTTCGCAACTGCGCCAGATCCACCGCGCCGAGGTCGGGCAAGACGCGCAACGCGTCGCTGAAGTCGTGCTGCGCAGTGTAGCGCGTGGGTGTGATGACAGTAGCCAGGCCCGCCGCCGAGGCGGCCTGCAAGCCGTTGCTGGAATCCTCGAACGCCAGGCAGGCAGCGGGCGCCCGTTGCAAGGCCGCCAGCATATTCAGGTACACCTGTGGGTGCGGCTTTTTGAGTGGCGCGTTCGACGCATCGCCAATGGCCGCAAAGTTGCGCCGCCAGTCTGGCCCCATGGCATGGCGCAGCAGCGCCGCAATGTTGACCGGCGAGGTAGTCGTGGCAATGGCCAGGCGCAGGCCTTGCACCAGCGCCTCGCCCATCAATCGGAGCACACCGGGCCGCAAGCTGACGGCGCCGCCGTTGACCGCCGCTGCATACGCAGCCGTCTTGAGTTCATGCAAGCGGTTCACGGTGTCTTGCATTGCCATGGCGTCCGCTTCACGCAGTTGTGGCTGCGTGGTGCGCCAGTAGTGCAGGATGCGCTCCTTCCCGCCCGCGATGTTGAGCAAAACGGTGTACTGCGCCTCGTCCCAGCGCCAGTCGAGGCCAAATTCCGCGAAGGCGTGGTTGAACGCCGCGAGATGGACCGACTCGGTATCAGCCAGGGTGCCATCCACATCGAAGATCAAAGCGCGCAACATTCCCGTCTTCCCCCAAGGGTCAAGAGCCATCGGCAATTATTCGTCAGTACGAATGTACTTTATCGGGCATTTCTCATNNTCGCTGATTTGTCAGATGGTCAAAAAACCATGCGCAACTACACGTTCAAACAAATCCTGACTTTCATCGAAGTCGCACGCGAGAAATCAGTTTCCAAGGCGGCAGGGCGTCTGTTCGTGACCCAACCGGCCGTATCCATGCAAATCCGCCAGCTCGAAGACGCGTTTGGACTACCTCTGATCGAACCGATCGGGCGCAATATCCAGCTCACCGGCGCGGGGCAGGAATTTCTGACGCACGCTATCGCCGCAGTGGGACACTTCAAGGACCTGGAAGCCACGATGGCCGAATATGTCGGCATGAAAAAAGGGCACATCGACCTGGCCGTGGTCAGCACCGCCAAGTACTTCGTGCCCATGCTGCTGGTGCAGTTTGGCAAGCTGCTGCCTGGCATTGACGTCTCGTTGCGGATCGACAACCGCGAGAACA
>PLYG01000089.1 GCA_003153335.1 Betaproteobacteria bacterium
CCACGCTGAACGGCGGGAAATTGTAATGCAGCATGAAGCGCTTGGATGCCTCGCCCGGCTCCAGCAGCTCGATGCGCTGTTCGTCGTCCTTGGTGCCCAGCGTCACCGTCACCAGCGCCTGCGTTTCGCCGCGCGTGAACAGCGCCGACCCGTGAGTGCGCGGAAGCACGCCGGTGCGGATCGTGATCGGACGCACGGTGCGCGTGTTGCGGCCGTCGATGCGCGGCTCGCCGGACAGGATTTGCTCGCGCACAGTCCTGGCTTCGAGTCCGAACAGCATATCCTTTACGTGGTTAGCGTACAGCGTGTCGGCATCGGCCGAGATGAACTCCGCTTCGACCTTCGCAGCAATTTCCTTGAGTGTTTGCTGGCGCTCCTGCTTGGACCGAATCGCGAATGCCGCATCGAGCGATGGCTGCGCGAAGGCCTTGATCCTGGCCACCAGGTCATCGTCCTTGGGTTGCGGCTGCCAGTCCCATAACGGCTTGCCGGCGGCTTCGACCAGTTCGTGAATCAGATTGATGACCGCCTGCTGTTGCGTGTGGCCGAAGACCACTGCGCCCAGCATGACGTCTTCAGGGAGTTCCTTGGCCTCGGATTCGACCATCAGCACCGCGACTTCCGTACCCGCCACGACCAGATCCAGTTGCGATTCTTTCAACTGCGACGCTGTCGGGTTGAGCACATACTGGCCATTGATGTAACCGACGCGCGCCGCGCCGATGGGGCCGCTGAAGGGCACGCCGGAAAGCGACATCGCCGCCGAGGCGCCGATCAGCGCCGGAATGTCCGGATCGATTTCCGTATCGACCGACATTACGGTCGCGATTACCTGCACCTCGTTGAAAAACCCGTCCGGAAACAGGGGGCGCATCGGCCGGTCGATCAGGCGACAGGTCAGCGTTTCCTTTTCGGTCGGGCGACCCTCGCGCTTGAAAAACCCGCCGGGAATGCGTCCGGAAGCGTAAAACTTTTCCTGATAGTCGACGGTCAGCGGCAGAAAATCCTGGCCGGGCTTCACGTCCTTTTTTGCCACGACGGTGACCAGCACGACCGTGTCGCCCAGGCTTGCGACAACCGCGCCACCGGCCTGACGGGCGATCTCACCCGTCTCCAGGGTCAGCACATGCTGCCCGTATTGAATCGATTTCTTGATTGCAGTTGACATTGTTTAGCTCGCGAAAACAAAAAGGGCTGCGTGTGCGCGCAGCCCGTGCCATTCGGCGTTAGTAGGATGCCTGCATCCGCAGCAGCTTGTTTGCAGGTGTCGTGACAACAATCATTTGCGGAGGCCGAGACGGTCGATTACCGCTTTGTAGGTCTCGGCATTGCGGCTGCGCAGATAATCCAGCAACTTGCGCCGGCTGCTTACCATGCGCAGCAGGCCACGGCGCGAATGGTGGTCCTTGACGTTGGTCTTGAAATGATCCGTCAAGCCGTTGATGCGATGCGTTAGAAGTGCAATCTGCACTTCGGGAGATCCCGTATCGCCTTTGGCGCGCTGATATTCGCCGATAACACGGGCTTTGTCTTGTGTATTGACGGCCATTTCCCGACTCTCTTCTCTTCATCCAGGTGAAAGGCGGATTCTACCTCAATTTGTCCCTTAAATTCAAGCCGAAAGCTCTTTTTCCGCGAGCAGCGCTATTCGGCGGTAGCCTGCGTCGCCATCAGCCGCGCTGGAACGAGCATCCACTGTCCTTCCTCGATTTCGGTGCGCGCAACGCCGAGGAAACCCGCTCCGGCCTGCGCCTTCGAACCCTGCCGACGGACTGCAACCGACGCGCCAGGCTCCCCGGCGCGGGGTTCGATCGCAATCTTCTGCCCGTGCTGAAACTTCCCCGCAGCAGCGTCGTCCAGTTCAATCACGGGAAACGAGTCGACCAGCGCCGGCACCGGCAGGAGCGCCGCGTCCCGCTCCGCCTCGCTCCAGCCTTCGAGTACTTCGAGGTCGATGGCGTGCTCGACGCCAAACCTGCCGACGCTCAACCTTCGAAGCGCGCTGACATGCGCTCCGCAGCCGAGCGCCTCTCCGATATCTTCGCCCAGCGAGCGCACGTAGGTGCCCTTGCTGCAATGGATGTTGACCGTCAGCAGCGGAGATTCCCAATGTTCGATGTCCAGCGCATGAATGCGCACCCGGCGCGGCGCTATCGCCACCGGTTCTCCTGCGCGCGCATAACTGTACAGAGCCCGCCCGTCGCGTTTGAGCGCCGAATACCGGTGCGGCACCTGCATGATATCGCCCCTGAACGCGAGCAGCGCATGCTCGATCTGCCCGCGATCCGCCGACACGTCGTGCGTCTTCAGGATGGCCCCCTCCACGTCCCCCGTTTCCGTCGTCACACCCAGATGCAGGACTGCGCGATAGCGTTTGTCGGAATCGAGCAGGCCGAGCGAAAATTTGGTGGCCTCCCCCAGACAAACCGGGAGCAGTCCGCTGGCCAGAGGATCGAGGGTGCCGGTATGCCCGGCCTTGAGTGCCCTGTACGCCCGCTTGACGCGTTGCAGGACGGCGTTGGATGTGAGCCCGGCTGGTTTGTTCACCAGCACCACACCATCCACGCACCGGCGCAACGGCCGCGCGGGTTGGTCATGTTGGATTCCCATCAGGACGGGAGCTTCTTGTCGGCAGCAACCGCCTCGTCGATCAGGCTCGACAGGCGCATTCCGGATTCAATGGAGTCGTCGTACTTGAAATGCAGTTGCGGCACTGAATAAAGGCGAAGCCGGTGCGACAACGCGGTGCGCAAATGACCCGCAGCGTGGGTCAAACCGGTGAGCACGTCGTCGGCATGGGCGCCGCCGCCCAGGTGCGTGAACAGGACTGTTGCATGCGACAGGTCCGCGGACACGTCGACCGCGGTGATCGTGACCATGCCCACGCGCGGATCCTTGACCTCGAATCGAAGCAGGTCCATCAGTTCGCGCTGAATCTGTTCGGCGACGCGCTGCGCGCGCGGATTGTGGCGTTTCATAAGTTTTCAGCACGATTGGCGCATTGCCGGCGGCTCGGACCGCCACCGGGTATCTGTCCCCGTAATGCCGGCCCCATCGCCAGAATTCGCCTCCCGCGGCTAGAGCGTCCTGCTTACTTCGACGATTTCGAACACTTCAAGCTGATCGCCGACTTCGATGTCATTATAGTTCTTCAGCGAAAGTCCGCACTCGAACCCTGCTTTCACTTCACGCACATCGTCCTTGAACCGCTTGAGCGAATCGAGCTCTCCAGTCCAGATCACTACATTAGCGCGCAGCAGCCGTACCTGTGATCCGCGTTTGACCACGCCGTCGAGGACGTAACAGCCCGCGACCGCCCCAACGCGCGAAATGCGATAGACCTGCCGGATTTCCACCAGCCCCAGCGTGCTTTCCCTTTTCTCAGGGGTCAGCATGCCCGAGAGCGCCGCCTTGATCTCATCCACCGCTTCGTAAATGATGTTGTAGTAGCGAATGTCGACGCCATTGTTCTCGGCAAGCTTGCGGGCCAGCCCGTCGGCTCGCGTATTGAAACCGATGATGACCGCCTTCGACGCCAGCGCAAGGTTCACGTCCGACTCGGTGATTCCGCCGACCGCGGCATGCACAATGTTGACCTTGACCTCGCCGGTGGACAGTTTGCCTAGCGCGTGCGCGAGACCTTCATACGAACCCTGCACGTCGGCCTTGACGATCAGTGCCAGCGACTTCGCTTCGGTCTCGCCCATGTTCTCGAAAATGTTTTCGAGCTTGGCGGCGTGTTGCTTGGCAAGTTTCACATCACGGAACTTGCCCTGGCGGAACAGCGCGATTTCGCGCGCCTTGCG
>PLYG01000379.1 GCA_003153335.1 Betaproteobacteria bacterium
ATGGCGGGCAAGCTCGATCTGACCGGCAGTCTGACCTTTTCGCGGGCGCGGACCGATATCGATGTCAGCGGCGGGAGTTATGCAAACAATCCCCTCGCGCTTGCGGGGGCTCCCGCCTTGGCCGCCGGGGTGCCCGCCGTCTTTTACATCCCCGCTGCCAACCTGCCTACGGTCAGCAACGATACGATTACGTTGCGGCTGACCGGCAATTACGTGCTCGACAAGGCGTCATCGGTGCGAGTGCTCTATGCCTACCAGCGCCTGAAATCCAGCGACTATCTCTATGACGGCTATCAGTACGGTACGGGCACCAACTATCTGCCCCTCAACCAACAGGCGCCCAACTATACGGTGAATCTCATTGCGGTTTCCTACCTCCGCAGCTTCTAGGAGCCTGTCGGATTTAGGATGATTCGGCTGCAAAGGCGTAAGTGACCACGGGGCCGGCCCAGCCGGCCCTGTTTTATTCACGGCCCAAAATTCTCCATGCGAACCGCCAGCGACCCACCACCGACCGGGTCGCGCGCTGCTTGGACAACCTTGAATGGCCAACCCGTCGCGCACGCACTGGACGGCAAGCGGCACGGCGCAGAACTCCAGCGTCCGGATTCTGTAGAATAGCGCCTGATGGAGAATTGGGGCCTCAATGAACAGGAAGCCAACGAGCGGAATACGCGATATTCGACGCGACGAAGCCTGGGAGGGGTCGGCTCTGTCCCCATTTGTTCAGTTGCCTCGCGGCGAATTTCCTGATGGTTTATCGGGCAAATTTATTGATTCTTTCTGGCGTGGAGGAAGGGAAAATTGAATAGCAGCTACGTGTTGAAGGAAACCGTCCGTGAAAGTGCGTTCGAGTCGGTGTGGGCCAACGATATCAACGATGTGTTTGCCGACGTCGCGCCTTACTACGACCGCGCCAACTTCTTCGCCACCTTGGGTCTTATCGACAGACTGCGTGTTCGCTTTGTATCCACCATCGACGTTCGGCCCAAGCAGAAGGTGCTCGACGTATGCGCGGGGACCAATGCAATCGGCATCGGCCTTTTGGAAAAACAGCCGGATCTTGAGGTCCATGCGGCCGACCGCAGTGCGCCGATGCAGGAGGTCGGCCGAACGCGGGCCCAACGTCTCGGGTTCAACAACATCAAGTCCCACATATGCGACGTCCACCGGCTGCCTTTCCCGGACAACCACTTCGATGTGGTGACCCTGCAGTGGGCGACGCGCCACTTGCGCGTAATCGACGTGGTCTCCGAAATCAAGCGCGTACTCAAGCCCGGCGGCTACTTCTACCACTGCGACA
Organism: Betaproteobacteria bacterium; assembly: GCA_003153335.1. Taxonomy (GTDB): domain Bacteria; phylum Pseudomonadota; class Gammaproteobacteria; order Burkholderiales; family Casimicrobiaceae; genus PALSA-1005. Next base: position 1,304 of record PLYG01000379.1, read on the forward strand.
TGCTGCGGCCGGCCAACAAACTGGTCGAAAATATTTACTGCCTCTACCTCACCGCCTGTGTGTCCACCATCGCCCGCGCCTTCGGCAGCAACGAGGCGGCAAAGAAATGCCGACGCTATTTCGTCGATGCCATCCGCCTGTTCTACTCGGTCGAAGAGCTTTCCCGGCTGCTCACCGAACTGGGTTATTCCGATGTCTATGGCCGCTCCGTTCTGGCGGGGACAGTGGGGTTCCATAAGGCGCGCAAGCCCTGACCGGACGAATGCCGGCATGGCACACCTGGGCGCGGGCGGATTGAGGGCCATCGTGGGCGGCCTGCGGTTCGTGATCGTCGTGATCGGTGCGTTCGTGCGCGCGCGGCGAGATTGAATCGCATGCTGTCCGACGGTTACGCGTTGCGCGCGATGCGGTGGCTGTGCGCTTGCGCGATTGTGCTCACCCTGGCCGTGATATCGGCCAGCGCCTATTTGCGTCTGTCGCAAGCGGGGCTTGCCTGCGCCGACGGCGCGCGTTGCGATGCCGGCGCTCTTCGATCCACGGCGAACAGCGCGTCGGCCCCGTCCGCCGCACAGACTTACGTGCGCATGGCGCACCGTGTTTCGGCGACCGGCGTCGCCCTCCTGATGCTTGCGCTCGTTGTCGTGAGCTGGAAGTGGCAGCGCGCATACCTGCGCATCGTGGCGGGCGCGTTTTCCGCCATGCTGTTTCTCGCGCTTCTTGGGGGCGCGGCCCATGGCAGCCGGTTGCCTGCGGTCACGCTGGGCAATCTCGGCGGCGGTTGGTTGTTGTTGTCCGCGCTGGGCTGGCTGTACGCGCGCAGCTCGATGTCCGACGCGGCAGCGATGGGCGCGAGCTGGCGACGCTTCGTGGCAATCGNNTGGTTGCGCAGCTCGCGCTGGGCGGATGGGCGAGCGCCGATTTCGCTGCCGTGAGCTGCCTGCGGGTACCCTTGTGCATCGATGCATGGGGCCCTGATGCGAGCTTCGCCCAACTCAATCCCTTCGCCACACCCAAGGCCGACGGCGCGGGCAGAGTGATCGCATCACCCGCGGCAGTGTTCTTGCTCTGGCTGCATCGCGTTTCCGGCTTCGTCGTGGCGGCCTACCTGCTGTGGCTGGGCGCGAAGCTGCGGCGGCAGGAAACAGCATTGCGGCACTTCGGCTGGCTGTTGCTGCTGCTCGTCGCGCTGCAAGTGGGGCTGGGCTCGAGTTCGACCACCATCGAACTACCCCTCGCCAGTGCCGTCACGCACAACGGCGTCGCGGCGCTTCTGCTGCTGGCGCTGGTAAGTCTCTACGGCCGGCTGGGGCATTGACCGCGGGGCGGCCTTTCAGGATCGGCTTGAGCCGCCGCGCCAACGCACCAAAGGCGCCGACAGCTGAAGCCGCCCTGCGCCAATGAATCCGCATCGGTTGCCATCAACGCGCTGAAATCGACATCGATCAGCCTACCCCTGTTTCGCCACCCACACGCAGCGAGACCGGCGGAGGCGTCTTTGAAAACCACATCTGATACACGGACACCAGCCACATGAAGGCGAAGCTTACCCCCATTGCTGCGCCGGCGCCCATCGTTACCCAGGCGAATGGGTGATAGAGCTTGATGATGTACCAGGAACCGACGTCCGTAACGAGGCACAGATAAGGCGCGGCGATC
>PLYG01000243.1 GCA_003153335.1 Betaproteobacteria bacterium
CTGCGCAATACGGCGCGCACCCTCGATCTCGATATCCTGGTCATCGATGACGTGATCATCGATGAGCGGGGGCTCCACGTGCCGCATCCGCGCCTGCAGGACCGGGCGTTTGTTCTGCTGCCGCTCAACGAAATCGCGCCGGATTGCGTTGTCCCGGGTCTCGGACCGGTGCGCNNGTAGGCAAGACCAGCCTCGCCCGGCAGATCGCCCATCATGTCCAGGGCGACCTGCTGCTCGAAACGCCGGAAGAGAACCCGTTCCTGCCGCAGTTCTATCGCGACATGGCGCGCTACGCCCTGCCCACACAGCTTAATTTCCTGTTCCAGCGCGTGGACCAGATCCGCCCGCTGACGCAAACGGATTTGTTCAAGCGCGCGACCGTGTCGGATTTCCTGTTCGACAAGGATCCGCTGTTCGCCCGGCTCAATCTGAGCGACGACGAGTTTGCGCTGTACGAAAAGATCTATTCGTACCTGAAGCCGCAGACCCCGACGCCGGATTTGGTGATCTATCTGCAGGCCAAGACCGAAACCNNAAACCCTGGTCGAGCGCGTCGCCAAACGCGGCGCCGCCACGGAACAGGGGATCAGTGAAACCTATCTGGCGCGGCTGGCCGACGCATACAGCCGTTATTTCCATCAGTACGATTCGGCGCCACTTCTGGTCGTCAACAGCGACCAGTTGAATTTCGTCGATAACACCGACCACCTGAATTTGCTGATGCAGCAGATTTCCACCATGCGCGGACGGCGGGAATTCTTCAATGTCGCCGGAGCGTAGGGCGCCTATCCGAGCCTTAAGGCGGTGCCATCGGCCTCAGGCCCTTTTCCACAACACCAGAACGTTTCCAACGAGCACAAGCACCATTCCCGCGATCGCCGGTGTGGTCCAGACGTAGTCCTCGAAAAACGTTGAAATGATCATCGCCAGCACCGGGATCACGGCCGACGTATAGCCAGCGCGCCCGGCGCCGATCCGCTTCAGCAATGTCAAATAGCCGGCGAACGCGATCACCGAACCGAACACCGCCAAATACGCCAGCGAGCTCAGGTAAGCGGTCGAACCGTCCCAGTTGAACGGAATGCCGCGCGCGGCACTGTAGAGCGCGACGGCAGTCGACCCGTAGAGCATTGACCATGCGGTGCAGGGAAGCACGCGGATGCCTTGCGCATACAGGCGTTGCGACCACAGGTTGCCGGCCGATGCACCCAAGGTGCCCAGGACGGCAAAGACCAGTCCGTTTACCTGCGCCATGTCGCCTCGGACTTCCGCCAGCTCCGGCCAGAAGACGAGTGCCACACCGATCAGTCCGCAACACGCTCCGACGATCAGGCGAGGCGCCAGGATCTGCCCGAAGAGCAGGTGCGCGCCCAGCAGATTCCAGAAGACCATCAGCACAAAGACGACCGCCACCAGCCCGGACGTCAAGTACTGCTCGGCCAGGTAAACAAATACGTAATTGAGCGCGAACTGCAGCATGCCGAGCAGCGCGAAACTGCCGTGCAGGTGGCGATCGAAGCGCAGGCTTTCGCGGCTCGCGACGCACCACGCAAACAGGATCAGCGCCGCGAGACCAAAGCGGTAGGTGACCGAGACCTCGGGCGCGACGACCCCGTACTGGTACTTGATGACCAGCCAGGTCGAACCCCAGATGCAGGAGGGAACTACAAACAGCAGCCAATTGGGCACAAGATGTTTCCGGAAGAACCAGCAATGGGAAAAGAGACAGGGTCGAGAACGGACAGGCAGCCCGCACCGGAAAGCTTATGGCACCACCGATGCTGCCACCGCCCTGTCCCGTATGGCCTTCCAGTCCCACGCAATGCCCAGCCCAGGCTCGGCTGACGGGATGGCATGGCCGTCGCGGATGACAATTCGCGAAGTCGTGATGTCGTCGAGTTGCGGAATGTACTCCACCCAACTTGCATTGGGCACCGCGGCACAAAGTCCCACATGCAGTTCCATCAGGAAGTGCGGGCAGATCGGCATGTTGAAGGTTTCGGCCAGGTGCGCGACCTTGAGCCATGGCGTGATCCCGCCGATGCGCGCGACGTCGGCCTGCACGATGGTGCAGGCGCCCCGCTGCAGGTATTCGCGAAAGTGGCTCGGGTGATAGAGCGATTCGCCGACAGCGATGGGCAGCGTCGTGCTCCGCGACAGCCGCACATGGCCGTCGATGTCTTCGGCGGGCAACGGCTCCTCGAACCAGGCGAGATCGAGGTCGGTGAAATGCCGCGCGCGGCGGATCGCTTCGCCGACGGTGAATGCCTGATTCGCATCGACCATGATCTCGAATCCTCCGCCCACCGCGCTGCGCACCGCGGACAGGCGCGCCACGTCTTCGCTCACATGCGCACGGCCGACCTTGATCTTGGCGCCACGAAAGCCATCCGCCTTCGCCTGCAGCGTCTGGTCGACCAAGGCATGAGGTGCTAAGTGCAGCCATCCGCCTTCCGTGGTATAGACCGGTACCTGGCGCTGCGCACCCCCTGCCATGACGTGGATCGGCAGCCCCGCGCGGCGGCAGCGCAAGTCCCACAGTGCGGTATCGATCGCCGCCAGCGCCAGACTCGTGATCGCGCCGACAGCGGTGGCATGGGTGTGAAAGAACAGGTCCTTCCAGATCATCTCCACTTCCGCGGCGTCGCGGCCCAGGAGGCGCGGGCACAGGTGGTCGCGCAGCAAGGCGACCACCGACGAGCCGCCGGTGCCTATCGTGTAGGTGTAACCTGTGCCCTCGGCGCCGTCGTCGCAGAGGATGCGCACCATCGGCGTCTCCTGCGTGACGAACGACTGGATTGCATCGGTGCGCTTGACCTTGGGGCTCAAGTCAATCTGGGTGATTTCAATCCGGACTATCCTGGCCATGTCATTCCCTTGTTGAGGTGTTGTTCATGCACGCAATGCATCGACAATTTTCATGCGCGCCGCGCGCACCGACGGCAGGAAACCGCCAACCATGCCCATGACACAGGCGAACAGCACTGCCTTGACGGCGATCTCCGGCGTCAGCGTGAAATTGAATGCGAGCTCGGCGAACGATTGGAAGTTGGTCGTGGAAAAACTGACCGACTGCATCAGGCTGGCCAGAGCAACGCCGGCGATGCCGCTGACCAGCCCCAGCGCCAGCGCTTCGAGCAGGAACGTCGCAAGTATCGCCGCGCGGCCGAAGCCGAGCGCGCGCAGCGTGCCGATTTCGGTCACGCGGTTGGCCACCGACGAGTACATGGTGATGGTGGCACCGATCACGGCCCCGATCGAAAAAATCACCGACAGCGCCGTGCCGAATATGCTCAGAAAATCCGACAATGCCTTCGACTGCTCGGCGTAGAACACGGTTTCGCGCTTGGCCTGCAAGGTAAGCCGTGGATCATTCTCCACTGTCCCGTTGATACGCTCGAGGTCTTCGTCACTGCCAAGTTTTGCAATCACGCTGGAATAGCCGGTGCGCCGGAACGCCTGCATCAGTTGCTCGACGTCGCCCCAGATTTCCGAATCGAAACCGGTCCCGCCGCCATCGAATACGCCGACCACGGTCCATTCGCGCTGGCCGAAGCGCAGCGTCTCGCCGATACCTGCGCCGTTGAATTGCCTGGCCACGCTTGCCCCCGCCATGATCTCCGACGTCCCCGGCGCGAACATTCGCCCTGCCGTAAGTTGCACCTGCGGCCGCAGCGCAAACCCCTGTTCGCCTATGCCGCGGATCACGACATTGGACGGTTTGGCCGAGCCGCGCTTGACCAGATTGATCAGCACTACGGTTTCCTTGGATACGATCGGCAGCCCGTCGGCGCGGCGCACGATGCCCGGCTGGCTTTCGATGATCGCCGCCTGCTGGCGCGAAACGCCGCTTTGCACTTCGGTCTCCGACCCTTTGCGTATCACCAGCACGTTGTCGGGCGATCCCGTCTGCACCAGCGTCTTCTTGAGCCCGGCATCGAGCATCTGCATTGCGGTAAACACGAACACCACCAGCGCCATGCCGCCCGCAGTCAGCAAGGTTGTCAGCTTGCGCGCCCCCAGATTGCGGATGCTGTAGTAAACGGGGATGGCCATCGTTGAATTCCCTCAGCCTATGCTGCGCAGGCCGTCGACGACATTGACCGTCGCGGCGCGGATCGCCGGCAACACGGCCGCAGCGAGGCCTACCACCGCGGCGCAGCCGACCTGCCACGCGTAGGTCTCCGGCGCGACGCGGAAAATCGGAAACAGTGTAGACAACGCTTTGCCGAATCCTGCCGCCACGGGAATCGTCAGCGCAATCCCGAGCGCGCAGCCGACAAACGCAATGAACAGCGACTCACCGGCTACCAGCGCCAGCAGAAACCCGGGCCCGAAACCCAGCGCCTTCAGCGTTGCATACTCGCTCATTCGTTCGCGCGCAGTCATCGCCATGGTGTTGGCCATCACCGCCATGATGATCAGCACCACGACGAACGACACCAGCTTGACAATGGTGATGATCTGATCGGACATCGCGACAAACGACAGATTGAATGCCTTTTCCGATTCGGTCAGCGTCTCGGCCAGCGAGTTTTTGAACGTGGCGTCGATCGCCTGCGCGATAGTGCCCAGATCCTCCGCGCGATCGATGTCGATAATGAACGTGCCGATCTGCCCCGCGCGGCGCGGCGACAGGACGCGAACCGTGTCGTCAAGATACTGCCAGTGGAAGTACATGTTCGTGATATCGGCGGAGACATTCGCGCCTTCGTAGCGATAAATGCCGCGCACGGTGAAGTTCCAGTTGCCCGGATAGATCGCGCCCTTGAGCGGAATTACATCGCCGACCTTGAACCCGTACTTTTCGGCGAGCTTGGTGCCTATGATGCACCCGCGGCGATCGCGCAGAAACGCATCGAAGTCGCCGTCGATCAGGCGCAGTTCCGGATACATTTCCAGAAAACTGCGCACGTCGACTGCGAACTGCGGGAAAAAATTTGAAGGTTCCTTGTAAATGCCGCCGAACCAGTTCGCGTAGGTGACGCGCTTGACACCTTCGACGCCGCGAATACGGTCTTTGTAGGCCAGCGGCAGGCTGAACGCCAAGGAGATCGCGTTGCGCGTGACCAGCCGGGTTGACGATGCAAGGTTGGCGCCTTCGTACCATGCGGTAACCAGCGTTTGCAACATGCCGAATGCCAGAATCGCGACGACGATTCCGAGTATGGTCAGACCCGTGCGCAGCTTGTGGCGGAACGCGTTCTTGAAAATGAGCCGCAACAGATACATGGCGGATAATTATAACGGTTGGGCAGTGACGGCCGCGCCCGCATCCTCTTCGATGCGGCCTTTTTCCAGACGAACCAACCGCCGCGCCTTGGCCGCCGCCTTGGGGTCGTGCGTGACCAGGATGATGGTCTTGCCGAGCTCGCGATTGAACCGATCGAGCAGCGACAGGATCTCCTCGCCCGTGGTGCGGTCCAGGTCCCCGGTCGGCTCGTCGGCAACAATCAGCACCGGATCGGTGATCAGCGCGCGCGCAATGGCGACCCGCTGCTGCTGGCCGCCCGACAGCTCGTTCGGGTAGTGATCGCTGCGATCGGATAGGCCGACCAGGTCGAGCGCGGCGTTCGCGTGCTCACGCCGCTCGCGCCGGGACAATGCCGTGAGCAACAGCGGCAGTTCGACATTTTCGAACGCAGTCAGCACCGGCATCAGGTTGTAGAACTGAAAAATGAAGCCCACCTGGCTGGCTCGCCAGCGGGCGAGTTCGGCCTCGGAGAGCCGCGCGATGTCGGTCCCGCCGACGGTAATCATGCCCGCAGTCGGCTTGTCGATGCCCGCGATCAGATTGAGCAGCGTGCTCTTGCCCGAACCGGACGGGCCCATCAACGCGACGAAGTCCCCGCGCGCGATATCGAGGTTGATGTCGGCCAGCACCGAAATCGTCTGCTTGCCGCGGCGATAAGCCTTGGTCAGGCCGCGAATCGACACGAGCACGTCCTCGGCGTTCGGAGCCGTGGACATTGCTACTTCGACTCTAGTTTTACCATGGCCCCGGCGTGCAGGGTCTCGGCCGGCTTTTGCACCACCTTGTCGCCGGCCTTGATCGCGCCTGCGATCGCCACCAGATCGCCCAGTTTCGGCCCGCGGGTGATGACGACTTCTTCGGCTTTGCCGTCGCGAATCATCAATACGACGGTCTTGCCGCCGCGCTCGATCAGCGCCTCCGGGTTCACCGCCAGCGACGGCTTTTGCTGGTCGGGGGTGATTTCCTGCGACAGAAAGCTCACCTTTGCGCTCATCTCGGNNCTTGGTCATCACGGTCGCCTTCGCGCGATCGACGGTCGGCACTATGCGGCTGATCGAACCGCGAAAGCGCGCATCGGGCAATGCATCGAGCGCGACTTCGCAGGGCTGGCCCACCTTCACTTTCGCCAGGTTTGACTCGGACACATCGGCCTCGACTTCCAGCGTCGTCATGTCGGCCATGGTGACGACCGCGCCCTTGGAATCTGCGGCCGACGAAAACGGCGTGACGATATCGCCGATATTCGCGCTCTTGGTCAGCACCACGCCCTCGAACGGCGCCCGGATCACCGTGTAGTCGACCGCCACCTGCGCCACATGCTGGCCCGCCTTCGCCTGCGCCAGCGACGAGCGGGCGCCCGACACCGCGCCGCGGGCGCGGATCTCGCGCGCCACCGCGGTATCGAGCGCAGACTGCGCAATGAACCCTTTGGCCACCAGGTCCCGGGTGCGCTTGAGCGACTCGCCGGCTTCCCACAACTCGGCCTCGGACTGGTCGATGCTGGATTGCGCGACCTTGACAGCGGCGGTGGCCTGGTCGAGCTGGGCGCTCACGTCCCGGTTGTCCAGGCGGGCAATGACTTCGTTCGCCTTGACGCGGCTGCCCTCCGCGACGCCAAGCCATTCGAGCCTGCCGGTAGCCTTGGACGCCACCGCGGCCTTGCGCTGCGCGACGACATAACCCGTGGCATTGAGGATGACGAACTGCTGCGACGGATACGCAGTCACCACGCTGACCGCCTGCACAGTGGCCACCCGCGGCTGGCGCAGATACACGGCCACGGCAGCGGCAACGGCCAGCGCGACCCCCAGCCAGACGATCCAGCGGCGACGGCGGCGGCCCGACGATGCGGGCGCGCCGCGATCGATTTTCAGAGTGTTCAGATCAGCCACCGGCCAACCCCCGATTGCGATAGGTGCGCGATTATAGCGTTTGAGTGCGCTACCGGGCTGTAGATGGGTCGAGCGAAGCGATACCCATC
>PLYG01000077.1 GCA_003153335.1 Betaproteobacteria bacterium
GCTGGTTCGACGAAAAATTCAAGAAGCCCGACGACGCCGAGCATGCCCGTGCGGAGCGGCTGTGGGACGAAAAGAAGGCCGCCGCGATTCAGGCGAAATGCGCGGGCAAGCCGGGTATCGTCACTGAAGAGTCCAAGCCGTCGACCCAGAGTCCGCCGCTGCTCTATGACCTGACCAGTCTGCAGCGCGAGGCCAATGGCCGCTTCGGCTTTTCGGCCCGCACCACGTTGTCGCTGGCGCAGGCGCTGTATGAAAAACACAAGGTGCTGACCTACGNNTTGCCGGAGGATTACATCCCCACGGTCAGGAAAACCCTCGAATCGCTGAAGGACAGCAACGCCTATCATGTCCATGCCAAGAAAATCCTGGACGAAAAGTGGGTCAAGCCCAATCGCAGGATTTTCGACAACAGCAAGATTTCCGATCATTTCGCCATCATTCCGACGCTGCAGGCGCCGAAATCGTTGAACGAGATCGAGCAAAAACTTTACGACCTGGTGGTCAAGCGGTTCCTCGCCGTGTTCCACCCCGCGGCGGAATTCCTGAACACCACGCGCATCACGCGCGTAGAAAACGAACCTTTCAAATCCGAGGGCAAGGTCCTAGTGAGCGCGGGCTGGCTGGCGGTCTATGGCAAGGAAGTGCAGAGCGATGACGACGCGGCGAATCTGGTACCGGTCGAGCCGAAGGAAAAGGTGAAGACCGAGGCCATCGAGGTTAAGGCCTTGCAGACCAAGCCGCCGGCGCGCTTCANNGCGACGCTGCTCTCGGCGATGGAAGGCGCCGGCAAGCTGATCGATGACGAGGAGTTACGCGCGGCGATGGCGGCGCGCGGGCTGGGCACGCCGGCGACGCGCGCGGCCATCATTGAAGGCCTGCTCACGGAGAAATACATCCATCGCGAAGGCCGCGAGCTGGTGCCCACGGCCAAGGCGTTTTCGCTGATGGTGCTGCTCAAGGGCCTCGGCGTGCCGGAGCTGTTTTCCCCGGAACTGACCGGCGACTGGGAACACCGGCTCGCGCTGATGGAAAAAGGCCAGCTCACGCGCGAAGAGTTCATGGCCGAAATCGAGCAAATGACCCGGCACATCGTCGGCCAGGCCAAGAACTTCGAAAGCGACACCATTCCCGGCGACTTCGGCAAGCTCGATACACCGTGCCCGAAATGCGGGGGCGAAGTGCACGAGAACTACAAGAAGTTCCAGTGCCAGAACTGCGATTTTTCGATGTGGAAAATCATCGCCGGCCGGCAGTTCGAGCTGACTGAAGCCCAGACCTTGCTGCGCGACAAGACTGTCGGCCCGCTCGACGGCTTTCGCAGCAAGCTCGGGCGGCCCTTCTCGGCCAACCTCAAACTCACCGATGCCTTTGAAGTGCAGTTCGACTTCGGCCAGTCGAACGGAGACGACGAAAACGCGGAAACGCCGGATTTTAGCGGACAAACGCCGCTCGGGCCCTGCCCGAAGTGCGGCAATAATGTCTTTGAGGAGCCGAATGCTTATATCTGCGAAAAGGCGACCGGCCCTCGCAGCGGCAGGACCTGCGACTTCCGTTCGGGACGCATGATCTTGCAGCGGACGGTCGAGCGGGCGCAAATGGAAAAGCTGCTTGCCTCGGGCAAAACCGACTTGCTGCAGTTCGTGTCTGCACGGACCCGCCGGCCGTTCCAGGCGTATCTGGTGCGCCAGCCGGACGGCAAGATCGGGTTCGAGTTCGAGAAGCGCGCGCCCAAGGCGGCAGGCGCCAAGCCCGCAGCAAAAAAGCGCGCAGCCGCGAAGTAGCGGCGTGGCGGCTCGTCGGCCATTCTTGCAGGCCGGAACGGCGCGGCGGTTTTTATGACGCGCAGCATTCCGGTCATCCCGCCCAGCCGCTACACCGTGGGCTTCTTGTATGTGCTGGCGATCGGCTTCAGCGGTTTTTTTGTCTACCTTTACGTGGGCTCGACTGATGGCCTGGCACCGGAAAAGGCGAGGGCGCAGTTGCCGGGTTTGTTTCTGATGTTCGGCCTGCTCGCACTCGCATTTAGCGGGATCTGGTTCGCACTTCATCGCCGCTCGCTGATCCTCACGGAGACAGAACTCATCTTCCGCACAGGCTTCTACGGGCGCACACTGCTGCGCTCCAGCCTGCGGCCCGAATCCGCGCTCGAAGTCTCTCTGGTGGACCGCCGCGATCTTGCCCCGCGTTGGCGCACCAACGGCATCGGGATACCCGGATTCAGGGCCGGCTGGTTTCGGCTGCGCAACAACGACAAGGCCCTCGTGCTCCTCACCGACCCGTTCCAGGTCATCTACTTGCCGACCACCGAAGGCTACGTGCTTCTGGTCTCCACCACGGCGCTACTTGCGGCGCTGCGCGAACCCGGCGCCGCCACTACGCCGTAACGCGGCGCGCCGTCGCGGCAATGCGAATACATCGGACCGCAGTCGTAAACGCGTCCTGACCGAACCGCGACCGCGCCGGAAGGCTCGCCGCAAAATACCAAGAACTCCCCGGCTACGGATAAAGCCCGCGCACTTCGCGCGCGCGCAAGATGCGCGTGCAGGCCACGACGAACGCCGCGGTCCGCAGCGAGATCTTGTGTTCCTCGGCAACGCCCCAGATCACCGTGAAAGCCTCGCGCATGATGCGGTCCAGACGCTGGTTGATTTCCTCTTCGCTCCAGAAAAAACTTGAAAAGTCCTGCACCCATTCGAAGTAACTGACGGTGACGCCGCCGGCATTGGCGATGACGTCGGGAATCACCAACACGCCCCGATCGTGGAGGATGTCATCGGCGCCGGTAGTGGTCGGGCCGTTGGCGCCTTCGACCACGACCTTCGCGCGGATCCTTTGCGCGTTGTGCTCGTTGATCTGGCCTTCCAGCGCGGCGGGAATCAGGAATTCGGTCTCGATCCCCCAGAACGCATCGTTGGCAATGGCCTCGGCGCCATGGAACCCCGCAACGCCGCCGGTGCTGTCCACGTGGGCTTGCAGCGCGCGCGTGTCCACGCCGCCCCCGGCGAATATGGTGCCCGTGTGGTCCTGCACGGCGATAACCTTGGCACCCGCATCGGCAAACAGCCGCGCCGCGACCCCGCCCACGTTGCCAAAACCTTGCACGATGACCCGCGCGCCGACGATGTCGATTCCCAACCGTAGCGCGGCCTCGCCGCTCATCACAAAAACTCCGTGGCCCGTCGCGTCGTGACGGCCCAGGCTGCCGCCCAGCGAAATGGGCTTTCCGGTCACGACACCGGTCGCGGTCTTGCCCTGGTTCATCGAATACGTGTCCATCATCCACGCCATGATCTGTTCGTTCGTGTTGACGTCTGGGGCGGGAATGTCGGTTTGCGGGCCGATGAGTAAATTGATTTCGCTGGTGTAGCGCCGGGTCATCCGCTCAAGCTCCCCCAGCGTCAGATCGCGCGGGTCGACGCGAATGCCGCCCTTGGCGCCGCCGTAGGGGACATTTACCGCGGCATTCTTGATCGACATCCACGCGGCGAGCGCCATCACCTCCGAGAGCGTCACGTCCTGGTGGAAGCGGACCCCCCCTTTCCCGGGGCCGCGGGACAGGTTGTGGTGAACGCGATAACCCTCGAAATGCGTCACCGTCCCGTCATCGAGCGCGATGGGCACATCCACGATCAGGATCCGCTTGGGCCGCTTGAGCGTCTCCACCCAACGCGACAACGGGCCCAGGTAAGGCGTAACCCGGTCCACTTGCTGGAGAAAGGTACCCCACGGGCCCAGATGGTTGGGATCCAGATACGAGGGAATGGCAGAGGGATGTTCAAGCATGATTGATTCCCGTGAAGAGTTGATCGCTGCCGCCTGCGGCGCGCGCACTCGCGGCAGTTCTCGCGCAATGACGACCTGCCCGTTGGGTTGCCGAGAAGAAGCGGAGACCGTGCAATTTTACGCGCCTTGCCGCATTGCGCGCGGCGATGGCGTGTCAGCCGGCGCCGACGCTCGTTCTTTTAACGTGTGCCTTACGCCACACTGATCGAAGCGTATCTAATACCTCAACAGCCACTACACGATGTCAGACGTCGAGATTGCGCACACCCAGCGCGTTACTTTCGATAAACGCCCGCCGCGGTTCCACGTTTTCGCCCATCAGCGTGGTGAAGATCTCATCGGCCGCCACCGCGTCGTCGATCTGGACCTTGAGCAACCGGCGCACGGCGGGGTCCATCGTGGTCTCCCACAACTCCTGGTAGTCCATCTCGCCCAGGCCCTTGTAGCGCNNGGGACACGCCGCCGCGCGCCTGGTCGAGCAACCACTCCAGCGCCTGCTGGAACCTCGACACCGCCAGCGTTTGCTCGCCACGCTTGATGGTCGCGCCCGGCTGAATGAGGCCCAGCAGCATTTGCGCGGCGTTGCGAATCTGAACGTAATCGCCGCTGGCGACAAAGTCTTCGTCGAAAATGTAATGGTGGACATTGCCATGCATTGCCCGCCGGACCACGACCCGCCGGCGCTCGGTCTTCGGGTCGTAGTCGGCGATAACCGTGACGTTGGGGTCATTGACCGCGGCCTGCAGCGCGCGCGCCGAGCGCGTGGCGGACTGGTCGTCGGACAGGTCGACTGCGACGCCGTTGACCAGCGCGCGCAACGCCGAGCCATCAAGCGTGCGCGCGAGACGTTCGACCACCGCCTCTGCGAGCAGGTACTTGCGCGCGATTTCTTCCAGCGTAGCCGATGAAAGCGGTGGCGCGTCCTCCGCGGGCTTCAATTCGGCGCCGTTGAGCGCTATCTTGAGCAATTGCTGCTTGAGCTCGAAATCGTCTTTCAGATACATTTCCTGCCGGCCCGATTTCAACTTGTAGAGCGGCGGCTGGGCAATG
>PLYG01000124.1:0-7353 GCA_003153335.1 Betaproteobacteria bacterium
TCACCAGGAAGTCCACTTGCTCCAGTCCGTAACTTGCCGGCTCGCCCAGTGGGGCCAGCCGGGCCTGAAACTCCCCCCCTGCCATCGCCAGCGTCACCAGCTTGCGCGTGACCTGCACCGACAAATCGTTGGCCGCCAACTGACGCTTCGCCGTGAGGTTCCGCGCCAGCCGCCGGTATTCCTCTTCGGCTTGGCACTCGCGGCGAACCAGTGCATCATGATCGAGCGTCGCCTTCAATTCCACCAGGCGCGCTTCGGCTTGGGCGCGCAGTTCCGGCAGCGCTTCCGGCCGCACCCGGTACTTCCGCGCCATGTCGTGGATCGCGCCCAGCCGTTCCTCGATCCGCCGCAGCTCGGCCTCATCGACATCGATGCGTTCCGCGTAGCGTTGCAGCGAGTGGACCAGTTCCTGCAACTGCACGCGCGCCGAATCCAATGCGACGAGGTGCTCGCCCAGCGCGGAGTCGTACGCGGCGAGCCCCTGCAGCCGCTGCGCGACGGCGTTCAACTGGACCAGGATGCCTGCATCGTCGTCCAGCCCTGCCGCAGCGGACTGCGTGCCTTCGATCAGCGCCGCCGCGTGCGCCAGGCGCGACTGTGCCGCGCCCAGGGTCGTCCATTCGTCGGTGTTGACGCCGAGCCGGCGCAAATCGTCGACCCGGTCGGCCAGCGCATCGCGCTCGGCAGCCACCGCTTCCGCATCGCGCGAGGCGAGCTCCTTCTGAGTCCGGATTTTCTGCCAGGCGCGCCACGCGTCGCCCACCAGACCGGACAGCGCGGAAAATCCGCCGTAGGCATCCAGCAGCGCGCGCTGCGCGTCTGGCCGCAACAGCGACTGATGCGCATGCTGGCCATGAATGTCCACCAGCAACTCGCCCACCTCGCGCAACTGCGTGAGCGACCCGGGACTGCCGTTGATATAGGCGCGGCTGCGGCCCTGCGCATCGATCACGCGGCGCAGCAGCAACGTGCGCTCGTCATTGGCCAGATCGTTGGCGCGCAGCCAGAATTGTACGTCGACCAGTCGCGACAGATCGAACTCGACGCTGATTTCGGCGCGCTCGGCGCCCGCCCGCACAACACCCGCATCGCCGCGCCCGCCCAGCACCAGCGCCAGCGCGTCGACCAGGATGGACTTGCCGGCGCCGGTCTCTCCGGTAAGCACGGTGAATCCCGCATCGAAATCGATCTCGAGTTGCTCGACCAGGATAAAATTACGGATGGCAAGGGTTCTTAACATCAGAGGACAGAAGACAGAAGACAGAGGACAGAGAACGAAAATACATGACCATCCCCCGCGTATGCTGGTAGCTCTTGCGCAAGAGTTGGATTTCGCCCGGATTTACGATTCATCATTCGCTGCGCTGCTCGATCCACGGAAAGCCAGGGTGCCACCACAACGCACCCTCTTTGTCCTTCATCTGCTCTTTCGTTCTCTGTCCTCTGTCTTCTGTCTTCTGTCCTCTGTCCCCGCCAGCGGGGATTCGCTCCAGTGCAGTTTTTTCCGCAGCATCGCGTAGTAGTCGTAGCCCTGCGGATGCAGCAGCCGGACACTGAATGGCGCGGCTTCGATCAGGATCCGGTCGCCCTCCTGCAAATCATGGTGCGACTGACCGTCCCAGTGCATCGTGGCATCGCGGGCCCGCGTGACCGTGATGGTCACGCGTTCGCCGTCACCGATCACGATCGGCCGGTTGGTCAGCGCATGCGGGGAAATCGGCACCAGCGACCAGGCGCGCACGGATGGATGCACGATCGGTCCGTTGGCCGACATCGCGTAGGCAGTCGACCCGGTCGGCGTGGCGACGATGACGCCGTCGGCGCGCAGGTCGCAAACATACGAATCGCCGATACCGACGGACAGATCGATCATTCCGCCGAATCCACCGCGATTGATCACCACGTCATTGAACGCCAGGCCGTCGGTCAGCTCGACGCCGGCGCGGACGACTCTGGCGTGCAGCAGCATCCGTTCCTCGACGATCAGCTTGCCCTCGAACATCGCCGTGAGCGCGGTTTCCATGTCCGCCAGCGCAATGTCGGTAAGAAATCCCAGCCGGCCCTGGTTGATTCCAATCAATGGAATGCGGTGGGACGCGAGTTGCCGGGCCACCGCAAGCAGAGTGCCGTCGCCGCCGACCACGATCGCCAAGTCCACACAGCCGCCCAGTTCCGCGACGCTGGCCGTGGCATACCCCGGCAGCCGGGTCACGGCGGCCGTATCGGTTTCCATGCACACCGCGAGGCCGCGCGCTGCCAGAAAGCCCGCGAGCCGCTTCAGTGGTTTGGCGATGCCGGGCGTGTCGTAGCGGCCGACAACGCCGACGCGGCGGACGGACTCGATGGAGAAGGCAGGCATATCCGGCCGATTTAACCATAACAGGCTGTTAAAAAGCTACTGCGGTGGCGATCTGCGGCCGCTGGCGCCCAATGAGACGGTGCTCGAAATCCTCANNTTTGCCAACTGAGGCCTTGCCGCTGCCCACCCTCGCGACGCTTTTCAACAGCCTGATAGGCGTCCCGTGATTCAAAGGCCGCCGGATTTTGTATACTGGGGCTAGGAGCCTGTCGGACTTAGGTGTTCGATAGCGAAACGATGATGGAGCGAGGACAGATTTTGACGCTTTCGACGCACATATCGGGAATACGTAAGGAGAAAGCGGCGAAATATGGACCGCGCTTTTCGCCTTGCGGCCGAATCATCCTAAGTCCGACAGGCTCCTAGTATGGACAAACGCGCTCAGATCATCCTCAAAACTCTCGTCGAGCGCTATATCGCGGACGGCGAGCCGGTGGGCTCGCGCGTGTTGTCGCGGCAATCCGGGCTTGAACTCTCGCCGGCAACGGTACGCAATGTCATGGCGGACCTCGAAGAAATGGGATTCATCACCAGCCCGCACACGTCGGCCGGCCGGGTGCCGACACCGCGCGGATATCGCTTTTTTGTCGATACGCTGATGGTCACCAAGCCGCTGGAGGACGTCGAAATCCATCAGCTCGAGGACCAGCTGCAGCCGAGCCAGCCGCAGCAACTGGTCAACTCCGCCGCGAACATACTCTCGGAACTGACCCGGTTTGCCGGCGTGGTGATGCTGTCCAAACGCCAGGGCGCCACGTTTCGCCACCTCGAATTCCTGCGGCTCTCCGACCGGCGCATCCTGCTCATCATCGTCACGCCCGAGGGCGAGGTGCAGAACCGGATCTTGCAGACCGGGCATTCGTTCACGCAATCGCAATTGATCGAAGCCGCCAATTTCCTGAACCAGCACTTTGCGGGACAGGACTTCAATACCATCCGGCTGCACCTGGCCGAAGAGTTAAAGCGCCTGCGCGAAGACATGATCGGCCTGATGACCGCCGCGGTCGATGCCGGATCGCAGGCTGCGGCCGACGCCAGCGACATGGTCGTCGTCTCCGGCGAGCGCAACCTGCTGCAGTCCGACAATCTCGCCTCGAACATGGGCCGGCTGCGGCGGCTGTTCGACATGTTCGACCAGAAGACCGCGTTGCTGCAATTACTGGACATCACCCAGCGCGCGCAAGGCGTGCAGATCTATATCGGCGGCGNNCGTATCGTGGGCACGCTGGGCGTCGTCGGGCCGACGCGCATGGCCTACGAACGTGTCATCCCCATCGTGGACCTGACCGCGCGCCTCTTATCCAACGCGCTCACGCTGCAATTGAGCGACAACTGACCCGTTGCCCGGCGCAGCGCTCATAAATGCCCTTCATTCCCGAACCGGAGTACCAACACGGATCGCCGTCGCGCATCGGCGTGCTGGCGATGAATCTGGGCACGCCCGAGGCGCCGACCGCAAGCGCTTTGCGCGCCTATCTCGCCGAATTTCTGATCGACCCGCGGGTGGTGGAAATCCCGCCGGCGATCTGGAAGCTGATCCTGCACGGGTTCATCCTGCGCACGCGGCCAGCCAAGTCGGCAAAGAAATACGCCGCGATCTGGACTCCGGATGGGTCGCCGCTCCTGGTCTGGAGCCGGCGGCAGGCACAGGTGCTGCAAGGCACGCTGGGGGAGCGCTGCAAAGCGGCTGGGCTCGCCACCGATCACATCCGGGTCGAACTGGCGATGCGTTACGGCAAGCCCTCGGTCGCCGCTGCCTTGGCGGCGCTCAAGCAGGCCCGCTGCGAACGCATCCTGGTGCTGCCCCTCTATCCACAATACGCGGCAGCCACGACCGCATCCGCCTGCGACGCGGTCTTTGACCAGTTCCAGCACATGCGCCGCCAGCCGGCGGTGCGCACCGTCGACTCCTTTCACGACGACCCGGGTTACATCCGGGCGCTGGCCGCGCGAATCAACGACTATTGGGTCAAGCACGGGCGTCCGGAGCAGTTGCTGCTCAGCTTTCACGGCGTGCCGAAATTCGCGCTGGATAAGGGCGATCCGTATCACTGTCACTGCTGCAAGACAACACGCCTGCTGGGCGTCGAGCTGGGACTCAAGGAAAGCGAGATGCAGGTGGCGTTTCAATCGCGCTTCGGCAAGACCGAATGGCTCAAGCCCTACACGTCGGTGGTCCTGCATGAACTCGGGCGGCAGAAACTGAGAAGGGTCGATGTGTTCTGCCCCGGCTTCGTCGCCGATTGCCTGGAGACACTGGAAGAAATCGCCATCGATGGCAAGAAGGAATTCGTCAGCGCTGGCGGCGGCGAGTTGCACTACATTCCGGCGCTGAACGACCACCCGCTGTGGTACAAGGCGATGGGCGACTTGGCGTGGAAACATCTGGGCGGCTGGCTCGATGCGCAGTCAGCCCAAGTCGAGCGCGAGCTGCAGGCCGAAAGAGCGCGGAAGCTGGGCGCCACAAAGTAACGCGGCAGACGACCATCGCGTGCGCGGATGCGCAATGGCCCCGGGGTTACTCCCTGCGTGCCCGGACCCTGCGCCCGTCCGGGTTGATGCCTGTGGCGATCAGGACCTGCACACCGGGCCTTTACCGCGACAGGCAGCGCTCGACCAGCTTCACCCAGTAGCTCGCCCCCAACGGCAGAATTTCGTCATTGAAGTCGTACCCCGGGTTGTGCAACATGCATCCGCCCTCGCCCGCGCCGTTGCCTATCCAGATGTAGCAGCCAGGCTTCGCTTGCAGTATGAACGCGAAGTCCTCGGCGCCCATGGTCGGGGTCAGGTTGGTGTGGACGTTTTCCTGCCCAACCAGATCGACCAGCACGTTGCGCGAAAGCTCGGCCTCGGCGCTGGAGTTCACCGTAGGCGGATAGCGGCGGTCGTACCAGAATTTGACGGTGCAGCCATAGGTCGCGGCGACGCCGTCGCAGATTTCGCGAATCCGGCGTTCGATCAGCGCTTGCACCTCGGGCTTGAACGAGCGCGTCGTGCCGCGAATGACGATTTCGTTGGGAATCACGTTCCACGTATCGCCGCCGTGGAACTGCGTGACACTGACCACGCCCGCCTCCACCGGATGCGTATTGCGCGAGACGATGGTTTGCAGCGCCTGCACCAGCGCCGATCCGGCGACGATCGGGTCCCAGCCGTTGTGCGGCATCGCGGCATGCGCGCCGCGCCCGGTCAGCGTGATTTCGAAAATGTCGAAGCCGGCCATCATGGCTCCCGGCATCACGCAGAATTGCCCCGCGTCCATCCCCGGCCAGTTGTGCATCCCCCACACCGTGTCGCAGGGAAACTTGTTGAACAGGCCTTCCTGGATCATCACCCGCGCGCCACCTTCGTTTTCTTCCGCGGGCTGGAAGATGAAGTTGACGGTGCCGTCGAAGTTCCGGTGCTGCGACAGGTACTTCGCCGCGCCCAGCAGCATCGTCGTGTGGCCGTCGTGACCGCACGCGTGCATCTTGCCTTCGTTTTGGGACTTGTGCGCGAACGCGTTGCGCTCGTGGATGTGCAGCGCGTCCATGTCGGCGCGCAGACCGATCGCGCGTCCGCTGGCGCCTTTGCGGCCCTTGATGACGCCGACGACCCCGCTGCGACCGACGCCGGCGCGAACTTCGTCGCAGCCGAATTCGCGCAGCCGCTCGGCGACGAAGGCCGCGGTCTGATCGAGGTCGTAGAGAAGCTCGGGATGGGCGTGGAGATGGCGGCGCCAACGCTGGGCGTCGGGGACAAGCTCGGCGATCGCGGGACTGACGGCCATGAATTGAGCTCCCGAATTGGCGTTGATTCAAATGACCGTGACGTTGCGTCGCTGTCAACGAGGCCGCGCCGCCGGGCGTGCCGTTCCAAGTGAGGCCCGGGCGACGAAACCGGGGCGTTAACAGGGCGTTGACGCTGCTGACAGGATTGGCGGGCGGCGTAACCGTTTGCCGACTCGCGCGACGCTAGGGTCGAGGCGCGAAGAGCCCGAACAGCGCGAGGGTTCGACATGAGCGACGAAACGGCGCGCGGCCTCGGGCCGTTCGACCCTTATTGGACGGACGACGTCCGGCCGCCGCGGCGCGGCTCTGGCTGGCCGCGCCGTCTCGCCTTTGGCTTGGGGGCGGCGCTGGCGATCATCGGCGTCGCGGCATTGACGCCGTTGCGGCCGCCGCCCGAAAGCGCGGGGACCAGCGTCGTCGTGGCGTCGCCGCCGAGCGAGGCTCTCGATCTCTCGGCCGCGCCGGCGCTGGCGCTTGGCGGCGTCGCGGCGGAGCAGGTCAGCCACGAAACGCGTCTTGACCGCGCTGGCCCGGGTCGCAGCGACGCGCTGAGCGTCGGCCAGATCGAAGGTCCCGGCCCGGGGCTGCGCGTCGAGTTGTGGTGCAACGACGGGCGGCGCGCGGCGGTCAGCTTGTTTGTCGCAGCGGCGGAGACGGCGGCCGCCGGCGGCGCCGCGGTCGAGCGGCTCGGATCCGTGCAATCGCTCGCCAGCGCCTCGGGGCCGATCGAATGGGCGGCGCTGACGCTGGCGGGGAGCGGCAGTCGCGGCTGCGCGGCGTTCCGGCTCGCGCCGCGCGTCGGCGGCCTCAGAGGCGTCGTCTGCGCCGCATCCGGCGCGACGGTCGATGAGGCGGCGCTCAGCTGCCTCATCGAGCGATTGAGCCTCACCAAGGCGGGCCGCGAAGCCGGCTTCGCCGACGTGCTGAAGCCGGGACCGGCGCGCCGCGCGACCTGCCGCACGCCGGTCGATTGAGTCCTTAGGCGCCGCGCTCGAAGGCGGCGACGATCGCGTCGCCCATCTCGCTGGTCGACACCACCTGGCTGCCCTCGGAGCGGATGTCGGCGGTGCGCAGGCCGTTCGCCAGCACGGCGGCGATCGCGGCGTCGAGCCGATCGGCGACGGGGCCGAGCCCGAAGGAATAGCGCAACGCCATGCCGAGCGAACCGATCATGGCGATCGGATTGGCGAGGCCCTTGCCGGCAATGTCAGGCGCCGAGCCGTG
>PLYG01000124.1:7425-7660 GCA_003153335.1 Betaproteobacteria bacterium
GCATGCCGAGCGCGTCGGCGAGCTGATGCTCGAGCTGGATGTCGGGGAATTCGCGCTTGTGCAGGGCGACGACGACCTCTTTCCACAGCACGCCCGACTTCATCACGTTGTGCTTCTCGGACGAGGTCACCTTGTTGCGCCGCTTGCGCGCCAGATCGAAAGCGACGCGGGCGATGCGCTCGATTTCGAAGGTGTCGTAGACCTGGGTGTCGATGGCGCGCTTCTGGCCGTTGCC
>PLYG01000124.1:7672-8485 GCA_003153335.1 Betaproteobacteria bacterium
AGGTCCTTGCGCAGGCGCAGCAGCCCCGCTTCCGGCCGCGCCTCGTAGGGGACGTCCGCCCATTTCGGCCCGCCGACGGCGGCCAGCAGCACCGCGTCGGCGGCCTGGGCGCGCGCCATGTCGGCTTCCGAGATCGCCGCGCCATGCGCGTCATAGGCGCAGCCTCCGACCAGCCCCTTTTCGGTTTCGAACTGCGCCAGGCCGAGGCGCGCGCAGGCGCCGGCGACCTTCTCGACTTCGGCCATCACTTCGGGGCCGATGCCGTCGCCGGGGAGAAGGAAGAGCTTGTAAGTCGCCATGACGCGCTGTCGCCTTGTTGGGAATGCGACGCTTGCTAGACGATTTCGGGGTTGGGGAAAAGCGGCGCGAGGAAAATTGACCTCAGGCAGACGCAAGCGCGGTCTCCTCGTCCTTCGACTCGCCTGCTTGCGCAGGCGGCTCAGGATGAGGAGTGGGGTTGGATCCAGCACAAAGCCCTCACCGTGAGGAGCCCGCAAAGCGGGCGTCTCGAACGGCGAGGGCGGCGGCGGAATGTGCTAGACCTTTGGCGGCACGAGGCGCGCAAGGGCGAAGCGGTGACGACGATCAGCAATATGACGGCCGACGCTTTCGTCAAGCGGCCGCCTCGCGACATGCGGTTCTTCCTCGTGCACGGCTCCGATGAAGGGCTGGTCCATGAGCGCGTCAAGGCGCTGGTCGCTGCCGCGCTGCAAGGCGCCGCCGATCCGTTGCTGCTGACCCGTCTCGATGGCGACGCCGTGGCGCGCGATCCCGGCGGGCTGGCCGATGAAGTCTATGCGGTGTCGATGTTCG
>PLYG01000226.1 GCA_003153335.1 Betaproteobacteria bacterium
ACCTATATCGGCGCGCTGCCCGGCAACATCATCCAGGCGATCCGCAAGACCGGCTCGCGCGATTGCGTGATGATGCTCGACGAGATCGACAAACTCGGCGCCGGCATCCAGGGCGATCCCGGCGCGGCTTTGCTCGAGGTGCTCGATCCGGAGCAAAACAACACGTTCCGCGATAATTATCTCGGCGTGCCGTTCGATTTGAGCCGCGTGGCGTTCATCACCACCGCCAACATGCTCGATACCGTTCCGGGTCCGCTGCGCGACCGCATGGAGATCATCAGTCTCGCCGGCTACACCGCCGACGAGAAGCTCGAGATCGCCCACCGCTATCTGGTGCGCCGGCAAATGGAGGCGAACGGGCTCAAGCCCGGTCAGGTCGAGATCGATGACGATGCGCTGCGCGACATCGTGCAGAATTACACGCGCGAAGCGGGCGTGCGCAGCCTGGAACGGCAAATCGGTCAGGCCCTGCGCAACGCTGCCGTGCGCATTGCCGAGGGCCAAAGCGGCCCGATCCGCATTACCCGCGGTGACCTCACTGCCATCCTCGGCGCGCCGAAATTCGAGAGCGAGACCGCGATGCGCACGAGTGTGCCCGGCGTGGCGACGGGTCTCGCATGGACGCCGGTCGGCGGCGATATCCTGTTCATCGAGGCGACGCGCATTCCCGGTTCGGGCCGGCTGATCCTCACCGGTCAGCTTGGCGACGTGATGAAGGAAAGCGCCCAGGCCGCACTCTCGATCGTCAAGAACCGCGCTGCCGCGCTCGGCGTTGACGCCAGCCGTTTCGAGAAAAGCGACATCCACGTCCACGTGCCGGCGGGTGCGACTCCGAAGGACGGACCGAGCGCCGGCGTCGCCATGTTCATGGCGCTCGTCTCCTTGATGACGGAGCGGACTATTCGCAGCGACACGGCGATGACCGGCGAGATCACGCTAACG
Source organism: Betaproteobacteria bacterium (assembly GCA_003153335.1). Classification (GTDB taxonomy): domain Bacteria; phylum Pseudomonadota; class Gammaproteobacteria; order Burkholderiales; family Casimicrobiaceae; genus PALSA-1005. Next base: position 943 of record PLYG01000226.1, read on the forward strand.
GGCTTGGTGCTGCCCATTGGCGGCGTCAAGAACAAGGTGTTAGCGGCGGTGCGCGCCGGCATCACCACGGTGATGCTCCCCGCGCGCAATCGCCGTGACCTCGAGGACATTCCTGCCGAAGCACGCGAAAAACTGAACATCGTATGGGTCGAGCACGTGGACGATGCGCTCGCCGTGGCGCTGTCCGCGGCGCCGACCGAGGTCGCCCCCGCCTGAGACCGTCTGGCGGGAAATGCGCAGCCGTTGATGTATGTCAATGAAGGGCGCGTGTCGGCGAGTAGGGTATCGACATATGGACCAAGTCGATTTTGCAAAACTCCGCGATAACATGGTCGACAGCCAGATCGCCGGGCGTGGCGTGCGCTCGCATCTGGTTCTCGACGCCATGCGCACGGTGCGGCGCGAAGCCTTTCTGCCTGAGGCCATGCGGGAATTCGCGTATGAAGACGCACCGTTGCCTATCGCAGAGAACCAGACCATCTCTCAGCCATATATCGTCGCGCTGATGACCGAGGCCCTGGCGCTCGAAGGCGGCGAAAAGGTACTGGAGATCGGCACCGGCTCAGGTTACGCCGCGGCCGTCCTCTCGCGCATCGCCAAGAGTGTCTATACCGTCGAGCGCATCGGCCAGCTCGCCGAGAAATCGGCTGCAGCGCTGGCAAACCTCGGTTACCGGAATGTGCACGTGCTGCATGCCGACGGAACTCGCGGCTGGCCCGATCACGCACCTTATGATGCGATCGTGGTCGCGGCAGGCGGACCCGAGATACCGGAATCCCTGAAGGCGCAACTCAAGATCGGTGGCCGGCTGGTTATTCCTGTGGGAAGCAATCGGCGGGGTCAGGAACTGGTGCGCGTCGTCCGCGTATCGGAGCGCGAATACAAGACGGAAGATATCGCCGATGTCCGCTTCGTTCCCCTGGTGGGAGAAGAAGGCTGGGCGCCGGAAGATGGCCATTACGTCCCGCCTGGACCTCGTCCGGCAGTCAAAACCACCGACGGAACGCTGGCAAAGGCCATCGCGACATCCTGCGCAACGTTTGCAACGATAACCTCGGCTGACCTCCGGCCCCTGCTTGATCGCATCGGCGATGCGCGTGTCGTTCTGCTCGGTGAAGCGACGCATGGCACCTCGGAATTCTATCGGATGCGCGAGCGCATTTCGCGCGAGCTCATCGAGCGCAAGGGCTTCACCTTTATCGCCATCGAGGGCGATTGGCCGGACGCCGCGCGCATCGACCACTATGTCCGGCATGCTGAATATCCGCCATCCGAATGGACAGCCTTCGCCCGCTTCCCCGTCTGGATGTGGCGCAACCGGGAGGTGCTGAATTTCGTCAACTGGTTGCGCCAGCGCAATGCCAACCTCGAACCTGCCGACAGGGTAGCATTTCATGGCCTTGATCTCTACAGCCTCTACAACTCGATCCGCTCGATCCTGAGCTACCTGGATGACGTTGACCCGCAGGCGGCAAGAGTCGCACGCCAGCGCTATGGATGCCTGACGCCGTGGCAGGCGGATCCCGCCACCTACGGTCACGCTACGCTGACCGGCTCGTTTGAGACCTGCGAGCGTGAGGTGGTTTCCATGCTCACGGATCTGATGAAAAAGCACAATGCCTATGCCGAGCATGATGGCGAGCGGTTTCTGGACGCCGTGCAAAACGCCCGCCTGGTCGCCAATGCCGAACGCTATTACCGGACCATGTATTACGGCTCCCGCTCCTCCTGGAATTTGCGCGACAGCCATATGTTCGACACCTTGAAGACGCTGCTCGATTTTCACGGACCAAAAGCCAAGGCGATCGTCTGGGCGCACAATTCGCATGTCGGCGACTCCCAGGCAACCGAAATGTCGTTGCGCGGCGAATACAACATCGGTCGGCTATGCCGGCAGGAATTCGGCAATGCGGCCTATTCGATCGGCTTCGGGACGAACAGCGGAACGGTCGCGGCGGCTTCGAACTGGGATGAGCCGATGGAAATAAAAACTGTCCGCCCGGCCCTGCCCGATAGCTACGAGCGGCTGTGTCACGAAACCGGCAGGCCGCAGTTTCTGCTGCCTTTGCGCAGCCCGATTGCGGCTGCCGTCAACGAACAGCTGATGAAGCCACGGCTCGAACGCGCCATCGGCGTCATCTACCGGCCCGAGACAGAGCTTCAAAGCCACTATTTTCAGGCGGTTCTGCCGCAGCAGTTCGATGAATACATCTGGTTCGACGAAACCAAGGCCGTAACGCCATTGAAGACGGAGGAGATAGAAGGCCTTCCGGACACCTATCCATTCGGCCTTTGAGGCTGACGATGGCCGCATGCAGAGATACGCGGTACGTCATTGACAAGCTGGCCTGGATGCGCGCCGAGGGCATCTGGCCGAACGGTCTCAGGTATCTGTGGACGGATGCCTTTGGCGTTGTCCTTTTGGTTTCACTCTACGTCGAGCTGGACCAGCGCCGCTATCTGAACGAGGCGGAATGGCTGGTTGCTGCGGTCGATCGCGTGCTCGGCCGCACCCGTGGCATTCGCATCGGCGAAGCGCCCGATCGCGACGGCCAGTATTTCCACTACCTCGCCATGTGGCTTTATGCGCTCTCCATTCTCGGCCGGCACGTTCCGGACTACAGGCAAAAAGGGGTGGAGCTTGTGCGCCAGATCCACGACGCTTTCATCGTGCCGGGCCGTGGCGTCGTCTGGAAAATGAACGAGGATCTGAGCGGTCCTTATCCGGGCTATGGGTTCGGCGCGCTCGATGCCTTCGACGGCTATGTTTCCTACCGTCTCCTCGATGAAAAGGCGCTGTCGCGCGAGATCGCCGACCTGCGCCTGCTGCTTGACCGAACGGCTCCCGATCTTGTTATCACCCAGGATCTGGGCCTGGGCATGATGTTATGGATGACCCAGTTCTTTCCGGAAGAAGACTGGGCGAGAACGCAAAAAGCGCGTTGCCTTGCCATGCTCGATCAGATGTGGGTCGAGGCAGGCTATTTTTGCCGCGAACCCCGGGCGCACGATGTCAAATTCGCCTTCACCAACTATGGTGTCTCGGTCGGGCTGCAGGCGGTGCATGCGATGCCGGATCGGGTGCAAAGGCTCAATGCATTCTTCGAGACCTATCGTTCCGGAGATGAATACGACCGCGGAGCCATTACCCATGTGATGGCCTGCAGCGCGCATTTCCCGGGTTATCTCATTCGAAGCTTTGGCCAGGCGTCCCGGAATCAATGAGCAGTTGGGTTGCACATCAGCTTTTGTATCACCTGTAATAGTTCAGACTTGATCCGACAAATACTGAACGAAACAAATGGCCGGAAACGAGCTAAACCTGACACTCAGGGAACAGCCCTGGGGAAGCCGATGGTCTGCGACAGCAATACCTGTTGATCATGCGTCAGCCCGAGCGCGTCGGCTATCGCCGCGCGGTCGATCCAGGCGCGGATAACCGTGGCCAGGCCATTGCTGGCTGCGAACAGGTACACGTTCTGTGCGATAGCGCCGGCCGCGGCCGACGCATAGGACTCGCGCTGCCCTACCGGCACCAGGCCCATCCGCGCGTGGTCGGCCACGTACACCAGATCCATCGGCGCCTCGTCCACGAAGTCCTGATACCCGGTCACGCGCCTCAAATCGCTCCTCGCCACCAGGTGCAATGCGTGTGCTGCCGCGTCGTAACGGTAAGCCCCGGAAGGCAGCGCCGCGAACACGTCGATATCCTGCGCGTTCAACGCTGAGGGGGCAGTGCGCCCGCCATTGGGTCGGTTCAATCCATAGGCCGCCCAGAGCAGGCTGGAGAGCAGCGGCAAAGGCAGTGCGTCGCGCGCAAAGTCGCGAGACGAATGACGTCTGGCCAGCGCCTCCATCAAGGGAAGACCGCCATGTTTCTCGGGTGGAGGCAGTGCGATCGAAGTTGCCGAGTCCCCCTTGGCGGGCTTGGGCCGCAACTGGCCCATCACGCCGAGTGCAAGCTTGGTCAACGTATTCATTGCAGTCTCTCCATTCATTCGTGATGGATGCGGACACGCGTTACGGGAACAAACAGAACGACTCGCATCTGTAAGCGATCTCCAGGTTGTTCACGGACTGCCCCGCGAGGTCTTGGCGCGCGCCGAATCACCTGATTCGCATCATGCGCGAACAAACGGGCTCGAGTTTGATGTGGAGCAAACTAGGCGCAGGCGAGTCGTTCTATCTTCGTAACGACTTTTCGCGTTGCGCAAAGAGCCCGCCATGGTTTGGGAATCGGTTCACGATCGCCTGCGGAATAGGTTTTCTTTCGACCGCCGCTGCAGCCCGCGCCTGGAGCCGGCAAGCCGTCATTTGCGCGTCTGATTGCCGCGCCTCCGCTCGAATGGAGAAGGCCATGACCAAGTCTCAAGAACCCATCAGCACAATGGACGCAATCAATGGGCGGCGATCGGTACGCTCCTATACCGGCCGGAGCATAGACGAAGCCACCATCCGCGCCCTGCTGGCAGCCGCCGTGCAGGCCCCTACGGCCATCCACCAGGAGCCATGGGCGTTCGTGATTCTCCAGGATGCGGATGCGCTGAAGCGCCTCTCGGATCGCGCAAAGCGGTTTTTCGTAGAGGAGATGCACCGCACCCACCTCGATCGGGGTGGGCATACGCTCACCATGTTCGAGCGACCGGATTTCAATATCTTCTACAACGCCGGTACGCTGATCGTCATCTGCGGCAAGCCGCTGGGGCCGTTCGTCGTTGCGGACTGCTGGCTGGCGGCAGAGAACCTGATGCTCGCGGCATTCTCCATGGGCCTCGGCACCTGCGTCATCGGTTCGGCGGTCTCCGGCCTCAATACTCCGGAAACCAAAGAGGAGCTTGGAATCCCCGTTGAAGTGTCGGCGATCGCTCCGATCATCGTAGGCGTGCCTAGCGATGAGTCCCCTGCGACCTCGCGCAAGCAACCCCAGATTCTCGCCTGGAAATAGTGTCTCCGATGAGCAAGGGATAGTTCGATATTGGTCGCGCGAAGAGACTGGCGGAACTTCCTCGATACGCTCGGCTCGAACGGAGCATGCGCCAGTTGAAACCGCACCCCACGTCCGAAGGCGAAACTTACGCGATCGAGACCGCCGAACTTTCCCGGCGATTCGGCGATTTTCTTGCCGTTGACCGCCTCAACCTGCGCATCCGCAAGGGTATCGTGTTCGGCCTGCTCGGACCGAATGGCGCAGTAGCGCAGACATCACGCTGAAGTCTATGGCACGTCGTTTCGCGTGCTGTGGAGAACTTTCCGGCTCACGCGCGAGAGTATGACGCCCGATTCCGGTCCCGACCCAAGGTTACGAATTTCCAGGAGATCCGGAAGCTGGTCAGCGGCAGCGCGCGCATCGATCTCTTGTTCACGCCTGGCTCGCCGCGCTGAGGATGGTCCTTCTCACCAGCGCCTCAAAAACCGGCAGCTTGTAGGCGTTCTTGCTCAGAGGTGCGGCGCCGGCGACGGCGGCGGTCGCTGCGCTACGGGCGGTGTCTTCGGAAATCCGCTTGCCCGTAAGCGCGGATTCTGCTCCCCTTGCCCGATAAGGGACGGGGGCCGCGGCACCGATGACCACCGAGGCCTTTCGACAAATGCCATCCTTGTCCATCTCAACGACAGCCGCCACATCGGCAATTGGCCAGTCGAAGGAATCCAGCTCGCCCTGTCGCAGATGGGCGGAACGCATGCCAGGCTTCGATGACGGGAGTATTACGTTAGTCAGGATTTCACCTGGCTTCAGATCGTTCTCACGCGCAATGTCCTTATCAGGCGTCAGGAAGAAGGCCTCCAGCGCAACGACGCGTGTGGCTCCCCGCGCATTGACCAGTTCGGCCTTGGCGTCCAAAGCAACCAGAGCCGTCGCCGCTGTCGACGGATGCACGATGGCGCAACCCTGGTGGCTAAATATCGCGTGATACTGATTCTCGCCCGCAAACGCGAAGCACGTCCCACCGCCTTTGCGCAAACAGTGGTGATGCAGCGAGCGGAAATACCAGCAACGCGGCCGCTGCAGCAAGTTGCCGCCGATCGTCGCCACGTGCCGGATCTGCGGGCTGGCTGATTGTCCCGCGGCCTGGGCCAGCGCAGTGAAACGAGCGCGAACGAGTGGATGTTCGGCGAGTTGCGCGAGCGTAACCATGGCCCCGATGCGCAAGGCGCCGCCCGGCTCTTCGACGATGCGCCCGAGCTCGGCGATGCCGCGCAGGTTGACGACGCGGCGCGGAGTGAGCAAGCCTTCCTTCATCAGATCGAGCAGATCGACGCCGCCGGCCTTGAGGATGACTGCATTGGTTCCAGGTTGGCCGCTTGGCGTCCGCATGGCATTTGCGACCGTGACGGATCCCGCGCGGAGCGCAGCGGCCAAGTCGCCGGCGCTGGTCCATTCAAAGCGGTTCATAGGCGCGGGCTCCTGGCGGGAATCCGGCCGAGCGCGCCCAGGATCGTCGCCGGCGTCATCGGCAATTGGCGCACGCGCACGCCGATGGCGTTGTAGACGGCGTTGGCGATCGCCGGCGCGGTGGCGATATTCGATGGTTCGGCGATGCCGTAGGCGTCCGTCGCGCTCGTCCCCTGGTAGTTCTCCAGAAGGATGACCTCGATCTCGGGCACTTCACGCGACCGCCCGATCTTGTAATGCTCGAGATCGGCATTGAGCACGTGGCCGGTGTAGCGGTCGAGTACGCGTTCTTCATATAGCGCATACGACAGTCCCATCAGCACGCCGCCTTGCACCTGGCTTTCGATCTGGCGGGGGTTCATCGGGCGGCCGCAGTCCTGGACGGCGACGATGCGCTCCACGCGCACGATGCCGGTCTCGACATCCACCGCTACTTGCGCAAACTGGACGCCGCCCAGCGCGTTGCGTGCCGAGGCGGAATCGCCCATCTTGCGGCCAAAGCCGCCGTAGTCGTCGGAGCGGCTCGCCACCGCGCTGATGCGGTCCGTGCGCAGTTGCGCGGCCGCTTCCCGAAAACTGATGCCGCGGGTGTTGTCAGCCGTGGCAACGCGTCCGCCGCGCGCGACGAGATTTTCCGGCACAGTGCCGAGCGAGGGCGCAACCGCGTCGAACAGTTCGCGCAGGGCGCGATGCGCCGCGTTGCGGGCCGGCGGCGTGA